>JAADGR010000199.1 GCA_013152225.1 Calditrichota bacterium | reverse complement strand
TTCCGCGCCCAGTGCTTCCGTCACCGGCTTGCCCTGTTCTGTAGCGATGAGATGTGCGATCTCTGATTTTTGCTCAAGAATGATGTCGCTGAGCTTGCGCAAAAAACCTGCTCGCGTTTTCATACTTATCGAACGCCATTCTTTAAATGAATCACAAGCGCATTGAATGGCTTCGTCGATCTCGCGTCTGCTGAGCGGCTTCATTCGGCCCAATTCTTCCCCGGTACTCGGATTAAGAGAAATAATATAATCTCTTCCGATGACCTCTTCCAATTCAAATTTCGTACTTTTTCTCATTTTTTTATATTTCTTTTGGGTGAATAGAGCTCATGGCGTATTCCGCAATTGCAGTGATAGTCAGACTGGGATTTACACCGAGATTCGCCGGTATTGTCGAGCCGTCGACAATGAGCATATTTTCATAACCAAAAACACGGCAGTTTTTGTCAATCACGCCGCTTTCCCGATCTTTGCCGATGACGCAGCCGCCTATAATGTGCGCTGTAACAGGCGCGTTAAAGAGCACTTCGGTAAGCGCGCTTTGCGGCGCACCATTTATTTTTTTCGCAATCGCTTTTGCCGCTTCGTTGGCCTGGGGAATGAAATTCGGCACTGTACTGCTATTTCTGCGTGATGCAAGTTTGTTGGCAAAAGGACGGTACCATTTTTGTTTAAGAAACAAATCCATGCGGTTGTCCAGGTCTTGCATAACCAGAAGAATGATCGAGTTTTTCGCCCAGCCGAAAGGAAATAAAGTTCTCAGAAATTCCAGCGGATGTTTGAGACAGTTCCACAAAAATTTTAACGGTCGGGACAACCATGAACCGCCGTCGGTCAGCAAAGTTGACAGCCAGAACATGGCATCCGATCCCTGCGGATAACGAACCGGCTCGATATGCGTGTGCTCATCAACGAAGAGGCTCGATGTGATCGAGATACCCTCGGAAAAGTTGTATTTTTTATCTTTTGCTTTTGCGCCGACAAGCACTTCGCTGTTTGTACGTACCGTCTTGCCCAGCCGATCAGAAAGTCGGGGTAGAGAGCCGCGCTGTTTACATGACAGCAAAAGTTTGTTTGTTCCCAAAGTACCGGCAGCAAAGACGACACCCGAAGCGGTCAGCTTCATTCTCTTTTTGTTGAATAGCCGGGTTGATTCTTCGGTTGTTATTTCGTATTCAGCGTCGGACAATTCTGCTACGTTAGTGACCAGCGTTTCCGGCATGATTGTCACGCCCAGTTTTTCCGCCAGATAAAGATAGTTCAAATCCAGAGAATTTTTCCCGCCCGTACGGCAGCCGACCATGCAGCTTCCCTTATGATCGCACCCCGTTCGTGCCGGGCCGTTGCCGTTAAAAAAAGGATCGTCGCTTTCATGCTCAGAATCGCCGAAGAATATGCCGACATTTGTGGGATTGAAATAATTTTCGCGTTGCAAATCCTGCGCATACTCGCGCAGCAATTCGTCGCCTTTCCAAAGTTTGGGATTTTGCGTCACACCGAGCATTTTCGTTGCGATATCATAAAATGGCGCCAGTACCTTTTGCCAATCGTCCTGCAAACCCGCCCATTGCGGATCGTTAAAAAATGGTGCGGGAGGTTTTAAAAGCACGGCGCAATATCCGAGGCTGCCGCCACCAACACCGGAACCGCTCAGGACGAGTACATTCTTCAACAGCGTCAGACTTTGAATGCCTGTGCAAAACAATTTTGGCGCCCATAACCATTTTCGCAACTGCCAGTTAGATTTTGCAAAATCATTGTTCGTGCAGCGTTTGCCGCGTTCGATAACGCAAACACGATACCCTTTTTCAGCTAAGCGAAGTGCCGAGACGCTGCCGCCGAAACCGGAACCAATAACGATATAATCATAATCATGCTTGTTCATTGTGCACTCAGGGACATCATGTTGTACCTCCCGGAACGAATTATTTAACCTTATCTGAATGAGATAAAAATCAACATTGTTTTTCAAGCACTTGCAAAGAATATAAAAACACGCCCAAAACGGTACGCCCATTGCTTGAGATGCGGCAGAAATCGTTATGACTTGACCATTAAAGAGGAGAAGAAAAAATGAAACGATCAACAATTATATCAGTCGCATTGGTTTTGTTTGCGCTCTCGCTGTTCAGCGAATCCGCCCTGGCGCAACGGCGCGTTAAACGGCGTCCTGTCTTTGCAAACAGAAATCGTCATCAAAAAATGATGAGCAGAGAAATGCTCGGAATCAGGGTCGGAAACGATTTTGACAACGAGCAATACTTTGCCGGCGCACAACTCTGGATTCCTGCCGGTATTTTTTGGCGCTTCGTACCCAGTTTTGATTATCACTTTGTCGACGAAAGGCCCGATTACACGCGCTGGCAATTTAACGGCGATCTATTCTTCCAGCCACGCCCTTTTGGATTGCTTTATTTCGGCGGCGGTCTGGCCGTTAATTATATTTTGCCGGACAAAGGTGAAAATACAACCGATTTTGGCGCCGATTTTGGCGGCAACGCCATTGTCGGCCTGCATACGAACATGCGACGACCAATGAGTTTTTTCATCCAGGCCCGATGGTCATTTTTTGATGAAACTTTTTTCAGTGTACTGGGCGGCATTAACATGTCGTTGAGATAATTTACTACCTCCACCTACACCAGAAACGGAGACCGGAGAAGGGACACCGAAAAACGGATGCCGAAACTCCGGGCTTCGTTTTCTATTTTTCAGCTTCTCCCATCTTTCATGTGATAAATTCCAGAACAAAGCTGATCACCGTAAGTGCAACAGCCGCCAAAGCCAGCAGCCGATGTGTTTGGGTTTCACGGCTTGTTTCATGAAAACCGAGCAATTGGGCGCTAATATAACCGCCGATAAAGCCACCGGCGTGTGCAAAATTATTGACGCCGGGCATCATAAATCCAAAAAGAAAAAGAACAATTGCCCACGTCCCGATTTGTTTATAAATTTGTTTGCCGAAAAATCCCCCTCTTTTGCGTCCATAATAAACAAGCGCACCCAGCAATCCGAAAATAGATCCTGATGCACCGATAGTAAACGTGATGCCAAGCATATCCGACACAAAAAAACCAAGGATGCCCGAAATTGTGAAAATCAGAAAAAAGCGATATCGGCCAAAAAGATTTTCCACCATTTGCCCCAACTGGTAAAGCCATAACATATTGAAAAGAATATGCAACAATCCGCCATGAAGGTAAATTGCAGTGACCAGCGTCCACCAACGGCCGTGCGTCAGGGCATAAGTGCCTGTCATTCCGATATCATCAAGTGCTTTCATACTCGGCGAAAGAATATTGAAAAGACCATGTGGTTTCAATAGCTCAGCCGGATCAATTAAAAGACTGAGGATATACATTGCAACACAAACGCCGATAAGGATTGGCGTGGTTTCAGAAAAATTGCTGAATATTTTTTGCAGCTGCGGGCCATATCCCCAAAGTCCGGGATTTTTTCGCCCACAATAAATACATTGCTTCGAATTTGCTGAAATGAGTTTCCCGCAACTCGGACAGATAATCGATCCTGATTTTTTCCTTTGTATCATTTTATTCCTTGAGATTAAAGTGTAATTTCCTAGTCCTGTAGCAAATCGAATGAGCACCGGCCAACCAGTGCTCGATGAAGTAGTGTTAAATCAATGTCAGAATAATTATCCTGTCCATTGAAATTTTAAAGAGACAAAATTATTTCCTCTAAAATAGGCAAAATAATTTTGATTTAAAAGTATATTTTACTTGTAAATCGTATCATAATGGTTATATTGTCTGAAAATTGAAAATAACAATTATGGGATCAAAAGATGAAAATTGGAATTGTGGGCCTGCCCCTTTCTGGAAAAACGACGCTGTTCAACGCTTTAACCGGCGCACAGGTGGACACGGCTGCTTTTATGGGCGGCAAAGCCGAAGCGCACCACGCCATTGTTCATGTGCCGGATGAACGCGTGGATTTGCTGGCTGATATTTTCCAGCCAAAGAAAAAAACACCGGCAACCATAGAATTTGTCGATCTGGCCGGAATGAGTACTTCCGAGCAAAAGAAAAGTAGTTTTACGGATCAATTTCTCGGCCAGATAAGAACAGTCGATGCGATTCTGGTGACACTTCGTGCCTTTGAAAATGAAAATATACCTCATCCGCTCAACTCTGTTGATCCGCTTCGCGATATGGAAATGGTCGATGCGGAATTTATCCTCAGTGATTTGTTCATCATTGAGAATCGTATGGATAGACTGCAAAGACAAATGCGTGCGAAAAAGGCCGACCAGGATGTTCGCGAATATGCGATCCTTGAAAAATGCAAAGAAAATCTTGAAAACGAAATACCGCTGCGCTATCTTGATTTTTCGGCAGAAGATGAGGTGCTCATTCGCGGTTATCAATTTCTCACCCAGAAACCATTGATCATTGTCGTTAATATCGATGAAAGTGATATTGGCGGAGAAGCGGACGTGTTGAAAAATTTCTCGCAAAGGGCACAGCAAAAGAATACTTCCGTGCTGGCTATTTCCGCAGAGATTGAAATGGAAATACAGCAACTGTCGGATGATGAGGCCGAACTCTTTCGCAGTGATTTGGGAATCACTCATTCGGCCATGAACAGGCTGATTCGAACTTCTTATGAATTATTAGGGTTGCTTTCATTTTTCACTGTCGGCAGCGACGAGGTTCGTGCCTGGACGATCCGCGAGAATACCCGCGCCCCACAGGCAGCCGGCGCCGTGCACACGGATATCGAACGCGGCTTTATTCGCGCCGAAGTTGTGCATTATGATGATTTTATTCCGCGCAAATCTCTGACGCAATGCAAAAGTGACGGCGTCCTGCGGCTCGAAGGAAAGGAGTATCTCGTCAAGGATGGGGATATCATCAACTTTAGATTTGCGATATAATCAGCTTTAGCATTAAATCGTTTTATGAGTTACTCGTAAAGTCCTCTAATGTCATTGCGAGCGAAGCGAAGCAATCTGGATGTCGGCAAAAGTGCAGTTTTTTAAGGATCGCTTCCCCGATAATTCGGGGTAAACTGTTGCTCCGCTCCTCGCGATGACATGCTTTACGAATTACTCATAAATAGAAAGAACATGACTTATATGAACCCGGCCAA
>JAADGR010000264.1:2663-3208 GCA_013152225.1 Calditrichota bacterium | reverse complement strand
GAGAGCCAGATGTTCTTGTTTAGCGAGTAAACCTTTGGCGCCAGGTAACCACGCCAGGCAAACTCTTCAAAAATGTTCTTGACCAAAGAAGAAATCAGAAATGTTGACAGCACAGTGGTAACGCCGCCAAATCGGTTCATGTCCAGATTAAGGATATTAAGCACATCGCCAAGCAGCAAGGTCACCGTAATCGTCACAGGGAAAATAAGAATACTAACCAGCCACCAGAAGCCGTGGCCCTTGAAATTCGCTCGCAAACCCAAATCAGCCCAGCCGTCTCCGCCAAAGAGGCGCAACAGCAGCATTACAGCAAAAGGCGAAATAATCCACAATGCCTGCCCCGGTCCCGGGGCGCCGGGTTCAGCATCGGGCGGAACGGTGAGCGAATCGATGACGCCCGCTAAAGCGGCTAATCCGATAACCAATGCTACGAAGATTATGAGATTCCGTTTCGTGCGATTTTGGTCTTTTTCAGTCAATCGAATCTCCGTAATGCAAAATCTCGCACCCAATATCCATTTTTTCCACTTCTTCTTTAAACATCT
>JAADGR010000264.1:0-2647 GCA_013152225.1 Calditrichota bacterium | reverse complement strand
TTATAATTTTTACTGAAAAATGCCGGACAGTTATAATGACACGGGATTACCAGCTTAGGACGCATCACTCTTACAGCTTGCAGGGCTTCTGCTACGCCCATTGTATTATGAACAGTTTTTCCACCGCCAATGGGAATCATTAAAACATCAGGATTTTTTATCTTGTCCCATTCTTTTTCGTGAAGAAGCGTGTCGCCAAGATTAACAATTGTTTTGCCGTCAAATTGAATTTTGAATCCGATTGCGCCCCAGCCAACCCGCTCTGCCGGACCCGGTTTAACAGTTTTGGAAAAAGGACCAACCTTTAAAGTGAGAGGACCATGAGTCGCCTTTAATCCGGTGATGGACATGCCGTCGAGCTTTATGGTTTCATCAACTGAAAGTGTGTGAAATTTTTCTATCGGCATGGTAAAGGCAATTCCTTTATCCCGGGGACCAAGCAGCAGCGTTTTGCCGTTGATATTTCTCACCATTGTTTTATTGCAGATAACAGACGCCTTGGAAGCTTCCGTCACCCGGTCTGCATTCCAGTAATGATCCGGGTCGCCATGTGTTACAAAAATATGCGTTATATTTTCCCACTCGGATTTTGGAAGAATTGTATTGAAGAATCTAAAAAAGTACAACTCTGCGCCAGGATCGATGGCGATTCTTTTATCGCCCGACTCTACGACAAATGTGTTATAAAGATAGTGTGTAATTTTCATGATTTTTGTCTCCTTTTTGAAACGATTTCAGGAATACAATTTTTTCTCGAGTCATTTAGCCTGCATTATTCATGAAACCAGGCCTCGAAGGCTCCAAAACTCAAAGAAACAATATTTTATACACAGGAAGGCGCTTTTATAAAGTTTTAGAAACTCATTACTTTGTCTGCAATACTATTGTCTTAATTCTATTGTTTTTGAGTACCTTCGAGTCTTGGCGACTTTGAGGCGAATGAATTTTCCAGGTTAGAATATTTTCCCGATTCTCTTTATTTTTCCAAAGGAACTTTATTGCTGAATCGCTCGCCCCACACGGTGTGATTTACTAGTCCATATTCTTTAAGGGCCGAAACCAATTGTAAACCCAAAGGACTGCCGTTGATTTCCGCTTCTTTTGACTCGTGAAGCAGGTGAATGCTGAAATCGCTATCCACGGCAACGCGGCTGTAAACCTTTATCGACCGTTGCCCCCTTTCTTCATTCAATTCCGCAATGAAAGTTTCAAGCTCTGATTCGAAAAACTTCCGGTTCCGGCCCACGGATCGCAGTTCAATAATTTCCAACCATTTCATATCGCTTCCTTTTGTATTCATTATGCCTTTATGATCTGCCGTATCCTCATGCGAAAGCCATGCCAGGATCATATCCATATTAATATCAAGCAGTTACGCAATTGCACAAAATGCATATTGCCAAATAAGACGATTATTGTTGCCAAATACGGCAATTATGACTACTTTTGCCACATGCGGCGCTTTGGGTTGCTTTTGCCCAGCATGATTATTTCATGACAGGCGAACCTCAAGAGACAGGGGATATTTAAATGGAAGAAAATGAATTTTTCCGCCAGGTCACCTTGTGTATTTGCAGTAATCTGGAGATTGAAGAAGCCTTGCAGTCCTGCATTCAACCTCTGAAAAAAGTAATGCCTTTGGACAGAATGTTTTTGCAGTGCTACGATCATGGTTTCGGCGCCATGCGCGCCATTGCCTCGGCTACTGAATCGGAGTGCAGTAAATTAGATCTTTTGACGCCTCTCTCCGATGAGGCCCGGGTCTCTGCCGGACTGAAAAACCTGCCGGCGAGCAAAGATATATTTGTTTTTGAAGAACCGGAAAAATATGCCATAAGCCGGGAGATGACAAGTTTTCACAGCGTGCCGTGCACATCACTTATGGTGATGTTGTTAAAATCCAAAGAGGAAATACTGGGCAGCCTGGTGCTTATTACCGAAGGGGATGAAAAATATAACGCTGAACATGCCCGATTATTAGCATTGATAAAAGACCCCTTTGTTATTGCGTTATCCAATACGCTAAAACATCGCGAGGTCCTAAAGTTAAAGGATTTGCTGGCTGACGACAACCGCTATCTGCATGGGGAGCTGCATCGTTTGTCCGGTGATGAGATTGTCGGGGCCAGTTTCGGGCTTAAAGATGTGATGCAAAAAGTTCGGCAAGTGGCGGCGCTGGACAGTCCGGTATTGCTTTTGGGCGAAACCGGCGTCGGCAAAGACGTCATTGCGAATGCCATCCATTATTCTTCCACGCGCAGCAACGGGCCCTTTGTCAGCGTGAATTGCGGCGCCATTCCCGATACGCTGATAGACAGCGAGCTCTTTGGCCATGAGAAAGGCGCATTTACCGGGGCACTGGCCCAAAAAAGGGGTCGTTTTGAACGGGCCAATAAAGGAACGATTTTTTTGGATGAAATCGGCGAACTGCCGCTCCAGGCGCAAGTGCGTTTGTTGAAAGTGCTGCAAAGCAAAGAGATCGAGCGAGTCGGCGGTGTGAAAACAATTCCGCTGGACATCCGCATTATTGCCGCCACCAACCGCAACCTGGAAGAGATGGTAAAAAACCGTCAATTCCGTGAGGACTTGTGGTTCCGGCTCAATGTCTTTCCCATCCGGATGCCGCCGCTGCGGGAGAGAAGAATGG
>JAADGR010000224.1 GCA_013152225.1 Calditrichota bacterium | reverse complement strand
TTTGGTTGTATTGTCGGACAAGGGGGTCGTCTTCGCGCAGATAGGTGGAAAAATCCGCATTCAGTCCCACCTGCAGCGCCTGCCAGCCCAGTAGACCGGTTATCGCCAGGATGCAGAGGATCACCAGAAAGCGGTGCCGGATGACAAAATCAGCTATTTTTAACATATCAGTGCCCCTTTTCTGAAAAAAAATCATCTAAATACCGCTCAACATCGATTACATAATTCGTCGCCAGTGCTTTTCCCGCCAGGTACTGGCACTGCTCGATATCCAGAGAGAGAATCTGTTTTTTGATGGGCGGTATGAGCAGCGGCGCCATGCTCAGGGAACGAATTCCCAGCCCCAACAGCAGCGGCGTCCAGCGCGGATCCGAGGCGATTTCGCCGCATATCGAAACCGGTTTGCCAAAGTCTTGTGCGGCATCTACCACCTGCTTTAACATACGCAAAATCAGCGGATGCAGAGGCTGGTAAAAAGGCATCACATTCTCATTGTTACGATCCACGGTCAGGGTGTATTGCACCAGGTCGTTGGTGCCGATACTGACAAAGTCCACGAGCGGCATCAGGTCCCGAATCATAAAAATGGAAGCCGGCGTTTCGACCATGATCCCCAATTCAAACTCCGAATCCTTTGTTTCAATGCCGGATAGAATGCCGTTCAAATAATCCATTTCTTCCAGATTGTTGATCATGGGGTATAGAATTCTGACCGGACCGAATTTTGCCGCTTGCAGGATCGCCCGTAGCTGCGTTTCCAAAATCTCCGGATGATAGCGAAATACCCGATGCGCCCGCAAACCAAGATAGGGGTTGTTTTGTTTGCCCATGGAAAAATAGGGCAAAAATTTATCTCCCCCCACATCCAGAGCCCGGAATGTCACAGGCTTGCCGTCCATATATTTTACAACTTTTTCGTACCACTTGGCTTGTTTTTCATACGATGGAAAATTCGTCTGATCGAACATGAACAAAAACTCGGTGCGAAAAAGCCCCAATTCATCAATATCAAGCGGAGAAAATAAATGCAGTTCGTCAAGTCGTTCAATATTCACACCAAGAGAGATTCTCGTCTCATCCAGAGTTTTTGCTTGAATCCTTTTTATCGCTTTGTACTCCTTGTTCAGACGCCTTTTGTCCTGAAGATGTTTTTTATAGCGATTCAAAGTTTGCTGTCCAGGACATAGAGTTATTTCACCATCATAGGCATCAATAATGATTTGCTGGCTCTTGCCTGTTTTTCCTAAAGTATCAGAAGCGTTGACAAGTACGGGAATGGCAAACGACTTTGCCAGAATAGCGGCATGTGAAGTCGGTGCACCGCTCCTGGCGACGATTCCTTTGGCTGCAAGTCGTTTACATGTCAAAACAATCGATGGGAAAAGTTCTCCGACAATCAATATCGTCTCCTTGTCGATTTCTGTGCCGGGGATTCCCGATTCTTCAATCGATTGGTTTTTGAAATATGTGGCAAGATCGATGAAATCGATAGCACGTTCCCGCATATACTCATTAGAAGAAGCTGCCAGCCGTTGGGAGAAGCCTTTCATAACGCGTTCCACTGCCGCTTCTACAGGGATGAATTCTTCAGAGATCAGATTGATCACTTTTATCTTAAACCCTTCATCAGCCAAAATCATTTGCTGCGTTTGAATGATTTCCGCATCCTTAATATCGATCTCTTTGGAAATACGCAGAAATAATTCTGACAATTCGGAGGCGATATGGTTCACCTGTTTGTCAAACTTTTGCACTTCTGTATCAACATCAATCTCCCGTTTCTCGTTAACAACAGGTAAGGGTTCATTGACCCAAAATGGCTTGCCTATCGCAATGCCCGGCGATATAATTCGCGCTTTTAGTATTGTTTCTTTCATCATCTTAACCGCACCGGCACCAGATACAATCACAGTCCTTGTGCATACATTGTTTATCGATCAAGCGCGTATGGTACCAACGTTTTGCAAGCCAAAAGAGCAACTGTTTTGAAAAGGATAATTGATGATGCTTTTGCAGAATATTTATAGCATCGCCGGATTTATTCAGTCGATTTAATACCCATCGATACCCGTGATTTCCAAGATGGGCGAAGAACCAACGATTAGCAAGCGATGTTTTTAAGGAAGGTAAAATATATTGTCGGCATAATCGATCAAAGTTCCGTCCGCTAATGATGCTCTGCGCTGCAAGATAACCGGACAGCAATGCATAACGAAGCCCAAATCCCCAAAGCGCATCCTGAAAACCCGCTGTTTCGCCCACATAAAGAGATTTGTCATTCTTACGCCCTGATGAGGGTAGAAAAAAGTTTCCGAATCCGCCAAACTCCGCCGGTTCTTTAATATCAATGTTCACAATTTTCCGCATTGTTTTTAAGGCGCGTTCAAAATAGATTCGCGAATTGCGAAAATCCTCAAACATACAGGTGGCAAAGGTCGCTCTCTGATTGTTTACTAATAAATAAGCGTAGCCTTTTGGCGCAATCCGATCATCAAGAAAGCCATAATAGGCATCAGGATGAGAAGTCTTGAATATAATTCCCTTGGCAATGACGTCCGCCGCTTTCGGCCCTGTTCCCACAATGGTTATTTCAGAGGGCACCTTTTCGATTTTATCGTTCCATAAAAACTGCACGCCGGCAGCCAACGCCTGTTGTTTTAAGCCCTGATCAAAAGAGCCGGCAGCGACGCCGCGTTCGATGAGGTAAAATAGCGGACGCCTGGTTTTGATCTTGACCTCTTTTAAATTCGGACCATAAAAATGACCAATTTTGTGAGGCGCACAGAGAAAATTTACCTGCAGCCCGATTTTTTTTAAAAAGGACATTGCATCATTTGCCGAAGACCAGTTTTCAATTCCCTGGAAATCGCCGTTAAAACGACTGCCGACATCGTCATGCTTTTCGTGCACGATGGTATCGTAACCCGCCTTAGCGAGATTGATGGCCGCAACCAGGCCGGCGGGCCCGGCGCCGATGATATGAATTGTTCTACTTTTCATTTTTTAGTCAATATTTTTGGAATAAAAGCCGGCACCTGTTGTCGGTAGGTCGGGTATTCCTCGCGGAAGTTTTTCTCCATCTCTCGTTCTTCGCGCATAGCCAGCCGGTAATAGGCGAACATCAGAATCGGCCACATCACCAGGGTTATTATTGTCGGCCATTGTATGAGCATTCCGACGGTAATCAAAAACAAACCCGAATACTGCGGGTGACGAACGGAAGCATAAATACCGGTGGTCACCAATTCGTCTTTTGCCGCATGAATCAAACGCCAGCCTTTGCTCATAATAATAAGACCGATCAGCATAACAAAACCTCCGAGCTGGCAGATGATTAATTTCAACCATGCGGGTGCACCAAAGAGTGTGCCGAGCAGGTGTCCGTTCACATGTTGAAACGGATCGGTTACCCCCAGTTTACTGCCAAACAAAGAGAGCAAAACATAAATTGTCAGCGGGAACCCATACATCTCGGTGAACAGGGCGACGATAAATGCAGCGAACACGCCCAGCGTGCGCCACTCGTATTTCTTTTTGGGACGCAAAAATCCGAAAACAAAGCCGCCAAAAAGAATAACATTGAAAACCACCATGATCCATAAATTGTAATCGTAAGATTCGTGCATTCAAATATCCCTTAATTTTTTCCGTAAAACACGCAACTATACTTGTTAAGGGTTAGTTTGTAACAATACTTTTTAACTATGTCATTGCGAGCGAAACGGAGTGGAGCGAAGCAATCTCATGCTTCACAGGCAGTTATGAGATTGCTTCGTCGTTCGTTCCTCACTCCTCGCAATGACAAGTATTTGTTACATTTTGACCCTTGATAAGTATATTAAACCCGGCTGATTTTGGAGGAAATGAAACCAGCCGGGTTTCATTGCTAATGATGGTGGTGATGACCGGAATTTTCATCATGGTGGATTATAAACTTTTCCGGTTCTTTGTCAAAAGACGTCTTGCATCCTGATGAGCAAAAGTAATAAGGTTTACCCTTGTACTCGCTCTTTCCTGCGGGCGTCCTTTCGTCCACCTGCATACCACAAACAGGATCCTTAGCCATTTTGTACCTCCTTTAGGTTAGTTCAGTTATTGTTATTTCTGCAAGCGCATCGAGTTTTATCTTTTCCTCTCTTATCTTGATCGCTTTAAAGAGAGTGAAAGTGCTGCGATGATAGCATACAGCAATGCGCCCGACAACAGGGCATAAGCAAAGCCAATCTTTATACCGATAATCATGGCGAGGATGGAACCAGTCACCGAAGCAATTCCATTCACTCCCCACATCCAGCCTGTATATTTTTCCAATTGTTGTTGTTTCAACAAGCGAACCGAAAGCGGAAACGGATATCCTGACAGGAAGCCTAAGGGAAAAAGAAGCGCCGCCGCAATAATTTTAGGGTCCGCCGCACTAGCCGCAAATATATTGCTCAGGAAAATGCCGTAGACCAGAATTGTTGCGGAAACCAGGACAGAGGCAATCGATAATACTATCGCCAGCCGCTTTTTTATCAGCGAACTGGACAAACTGCCAAATCCGGTTCCCAAAAGAAGAGAAGTAAGTAATACGGTTAACGTGAAAATCGGTTGACCAATATAGAGTGTTAGTTTTTGAAAAAGCGCTATTTCTATCATCATAAAGCCCGTTCCCAGGGAGAAGAACAGCAACAGGAAAATCTTCATCTGAGGAAAACGAACAAATGGTTCCAGGAATGCAAGCCGGGTTCCATCCGGCTTGCTGGCTGCAACAAACGGAACAGCCAGGAGCATTAAAACGATAACTATAAAAGCTGAAAAGATTCCAAACGGTTTCGGCAATCCCTGTTCAAACTTGTAAAAAAACGGACTGTCATCTGTCGTGGGTTTGATATCCAAAGGTGCGCCTTGGACGAGTTGATCCAGGTTTAACTTTCCCTCCGAAATATACACCAATATTTGGTCGAACATCCGCCATTCAGAATCAATTCCCAGTCGCTCCGAAGGCTGGATCGTCAGTTGCGGAATAAAAGGAAAAAACAAGTTTCCCTTATCAAAACCCAGCCGATGACTGATAACATGCCTTGCTTCGGAAGTCAGACTATCAAAAGGCTGATTTTTAATAACAATTGTCGGCATCATCCCGGAGCCGATAGTATAAATATGCTTCATGGCATCGGGCTGGCTTATATTTTTCTTTTCAAAAGCAGTCAGCGCAAGAGAGATGAGACGATAGATTTCTGCGCCGTTATGCGCCACGATGACTATTCGACCTTCCGTGGTAAGATGATCGAGGTAATCCTGAATCGCTTCGACAGTAAACAGGAAATTCTCGGTGAGCGCAAAGCCTTCCATGCTGCGGCTGCTTTTGGTGATTGGGATAGAAAGCATAATAAGATCATACTTTTTATGAATCGAGCGAAGATAATTTCTGCCCTCCTGAACCACAACTTGCACGTTTGGTTTTTTAGTGTAAATTCCGCCGTTAAATTTCTCATATTTCTTTACCAAATCCACCAAATCCGGATTGACTTCCACGGCAGTTATCTTTTTAACGCCGCCGAGCAATGCGACCACCACATCGCGCCCCCCTCCTGCGCCAATAATCAGGGCATTATCTTTTTCGCTCTCTTTCAGAGAGTAAAAGGGAAAGAACAAACCAAAATGGTTGCGAAGATGCATCTGCTGTTTGTCATTACTTAAAAGAGAATCCAGGTTATACATAACCGTCCCGGCTGCGCCATCGACAAACAGGATCATTTCATTAGGTGTGGCAGAGCTGCGCACCAGATCCGTGCGTCCGAAAGCGCTCCACTTTGAATCTATGATTTCTGCTTTTTCGCCGGGATTTTTCAACATCCTGTACATGTCTTTATTAAAATCCATAGCAACGGGGACGCGGGTGGAAAAACGGTTTGCGAAAAAAACGAAAAAGATCAGAACGAGCGCTATACCGGCGTATTTTAGCAGTGATTTAAAATTTTCAGCAAGACTGATGACCATCGCACCCAAAGCAGCAACAACAGCGACAATAAAAGCGGACTTGACGCCGCCAAACGTATTGAGTAGAAATACTGAAGCCAGCACGCCAAGTGTTGCTCCGATTAAATCAAGTCCGTACAAAACCGAACTTTTCCCGGCAAATTTTTCAAAGATTGCCGCCAACGCCAGACCGGCGAAAAAGAACGGCAGAGTGGAGAGAGCAATGTAAATCCACAAACGAAAATCGACAAAAAAGCTGTTTTCGTAAATCGGCAGATTAATAATAGCAAACACGGAAACGGAAATGAGCAAAGCAAAAAGTGCAGCGGCACCGCTGATTTCTGTCCCGCGGGATATTCGCCGCCATAGTTTTAGAGACATTCCGCCAATCCCTAAACCGAGTAATGCAAAAGAAATCACTGCAAAAACGAAATGATAGGAAAGCATGATCGAAAAAATTCTTGTCAGGATGATCTCAAATGACAAAACGCTGAATGAGATCAATGGGATTGCAAAAGCAACCGCCCTGAAATAGGATTGTCCATTTTCATTTTTCATTTGGTTTTATTCCCGCAAAGTGATGCATAATGTACAGCGCCGTCGGCGCGACCACCATCCATTGAATGACATGATCATATTTTTTTAATAACCGGATTATATTCTTTGGTTTTAAGCAGCACACGATCTAAAATTCGTATGACGATAAAGCCGAAAACCAATCCCGCCAAGCTGCCGATAATACCCCATCCTTCGGTGTTAATGTATAAAGATGTCATAAGGAAATAACCTGCTATCATAAAAATGACGGGCAAAATAAAGATGATCATTGCAGATGTAAGTTTGGATGACGTGCCGAATTTTAATGAGACCTTGTCTCCGGGGCTGACGTTTTCATCACTCTCCACCTCCAAAACCCGAACCGTTTCTCCAAGCGCACTGCAGAATGATTTCGCTCCGCAACCCGTGCACTGACTGCCCGGGGTCAACTGTACTTTTACTTTGCCATGATCAACCTTGGTAACATGACCAATTTCTTCTTCCATGATTCTTCTCCTTTCCCGCCCGCACTCTAGCGCAAATCTCTTTTCATCTCTTCAAACTCGGCTTTTGTTATCTCGCCTTGTGCATAGCGTTTTTTTAAAATATCCAGCGCACTTTCTTCTTGTGATGCATTAAAACCTTGCTTGTCCCCTCGATTTTTATTTACCATTGAGATCACTGCCCAAACTATTAAGCCGAGGATCACCAGCCAGAAGATAGAGCCGAACCACATTCCGCCCCATCCCATTCCGTCCATTCCGTTCATTATGATCATTCCTTCTTTTAAAATATTCTGTCATTCACTGCTCAATAATCGACTAAAAATGTATTTATGCCGTCTTGTCGTTGATAACGATAATCTTTTTAAAAACATCTTTCCACAAATCGGTAACCTGGATGGTGCTGAAACCGGCTTTTCTCAAGTTGCCGACTGTGTCGCGATTGATATTGGCGCCGTACAAGTATAACGGGATCGGATTGAGCACATCCATGAGCGGGCCGACTATTTTGCCGTCGCTACGTACGTGTTCCAGCATGACAATTTTTCCATCCGGCTTGCACACACGGCGGATTTCTTTCAACCCCTGAACCGGGACCGGTACCGAACAGAAAACGCAGGACGTTAAAACACAATCGAACGTATTGTCGGCAAAATCCATCTGCTGCGCATCCATTTCCATAAACGACACGTTTTTAGCAGAACTTTCATGTTTTGCTTTGGCCCGACTCAGCATGTTCCGGCTAAAATCGATGGCGACGACATGAACATCATCAGGGTAATAAGGGATGTTTTTGCCTGTGCCCACGCCAACTTCCAGTACGTTACCATAAAGCTCTGCCATGATCTCTTTACGCCATTTGACGGAAAACCCTTCCATCGGCTTTTCCAGCACATCAAAGAGCATTGAAATGCGATTATAACGTTGTTTGATTTTTTCTGTTTCGTTTCTCATGATTTTCCAGTCCTTAGGGAATATAACCGTGCTCAAGATTCAGCAAAGAATTCCGGTCGCTGAACTGCCTATTCCAGGATCGATCGATGGCATAGACCAGACCAAATTGAAAACGCGTTTCGCTTTCACCAAAAAGGCCGGCCAGATCGCCGGTGTTGCGACTGTATTGCACCTGAAAACCGGCGTCAAAATTTTCACCCAGCCGATAAAAGCTGTTGGCGACAACCTGTAATTGATCCGTACTGTGTAGTAGATCGGGAAAAGTCTTATAGCCAAAAGAGAGCGCCAGCTGCAGAGTCGGTCGCTCCAACTTGCGGTACAGGTAACGCAGCGAAGCAAAGCCGGCGGTTGCTTTGGCACGCGCAAGCTCGCCAAAGGCGGCAACGTTTTCAATTTCCTTAAAGCCTGCATTATAAATGCCCTGCATTCGAAAATCCCAAAAATGAACGGGATCGGGACGGAGGTTTAAAACCGTTGAAAATGATACATTCTTCAACATTTTATCTGTCCGGCTGGTATAACCGGGCCGATCAGTCAAAAAATTATTGAATCCAATTCCGATCTGCTGCAAGAAAGGCCGGTTCCATATTTGCGTTTCCGGCACGCGGTACTGTAATGAAAAACCAACGGCGTTCAGGCTGAAATCCGTTTCCGTTGTGGCCGGGAAAACCGGTGTTTCTGTGAAATGTTCGCCGTGCACGCGCAGCCAGGTGCGCTGGCCGAATACATGGGCTAACTCCAGTACATTGCCGTATTGATTGTCTTCGGTTTTTTCACCCGATGAGAACGGATTGAGCACATCGGTAAAATACAAGGCATCATCATCCCTTAGCGTCGGGAATTCAATGAGAGCGCTGCGAACGCGGGAACGCCCCATTTTCAGAATGTTGGACTTGTCTTCTATTTTTAAAAACGTCTGATGAAAAAAGACCTGGCCGAGATCCGAATTAGCGTCCGGGAACTGCATACCAATAACGAGTTGCCCGCGGAAATTATTGTATAACTTTTGCCGAAATCCCAGCAGCAGGCCGGTGTCGGAAAAATCATTCACAGCAGAAGTCGCTTTGTGCTCGGCCACATCCGTATTAAACGACATGACGCCGCGGGCACCAAGTTGAATCTCAGGACTCACCTGCGCGAAAAGGGTTGGGCCGCCTGCTCCGATGAAAACGACGAATAAGATTAAAAACCATTTTGATCTAAGCATTGCATTGTCTCCTCTAATCTGAAAAGTCCAAATAAACAGTTTATTCATCCAAAGCCACTATTGGTAGAGAGTTGAGTCCCATCTTTTTCGCCATCATACCCAGCCCGGCTTCTTCCGCAGGCATGTCCTCATAGACCAGCGCCAACAAGTTGCCGCCGGGGTAGAGACCATTGTTGGTCACACGCCGGGTATCGTGATCGTGAAACGTCCAGATGCCGCGGTTCTTGCCCTCGATGATGATGTCCAGCGTTTTACCCGGGCTGAGTCGCAGAGTATTTTGCTGCCACGGCTGCGGCACCGGCACACCGTCGTCGGCCACCAGCCAAAAATCATGCCCGTGTAAATGCAAATAGTGTTCTTCCGTGCCGCCGTTGATCAGGCGCACGCGAATGCTCTCGCCTTCCTTGATGTAAAGATTAGGGGTAAAGGGGTAGGACTTGCCGTTCACCGTGAACCAGTTAGGTTGCGGCAAGTCCGACGGCGCACGGCGGTTGACCACGTACGGCGGCTGATAGCCGTTCTTCACCGCTTCAGCAAATTCATCCTTGGTGTCAAAAACCGCAAAGCGTTCTTTGTCAAAGCGGCCTTTCTTCGTTAAATACATGCGCTCCTTCATGCGTTCCAGCATACCGTTCAACTCGTTGCGGATGAAATTGGTGTCATGCGCCGAATAGAGCAACGTGTATTCCCGTTCATAGGGGAATTGCTTTTTAATCGGATCGTCGGCATTTTCCACAATGAAACTGCCGTACATGCCCGACTGCATGTGCAAAAGCGTGCCCCAGTGACAGTGATAAAAATGGGTGCCATAGGGTTCGGCGACAAATTCGTACACAAACTCCTGGCCGGGCATCACCGGCATCTGCGTCACATAAGGTACGCCGTCCATACGCCAGGGAACGTACAAACCGTGCCAGTGAATGGTGTGGTTCAGTTCGGTTTTGTTTTTGAAAATCACCCGCACCTTATCGCCTTGCTGAACGCGGATTTCCGGCCCGGGTACCTGGTTGTTGAAGGCCAATGTGTGAAATTTAAACGCCGGCACAATTTCTTGCTGGTGAATGTCGATGAACAACTCGAACACTTTGACGTCGCCATCCATCTTTGGCTGGAGTGCATTGGGGAATTTATTTTTGTTTTCCTGTATTGTCGTTTCAGCAAGCAAAGCTTCCGGCAACAATGACAGAGCAGGTACTGCAGCGCCCGCCTTTAAAAAGTCTCTTCGATTCATCAAGGCCTCCCTGAATTTAATTTTAAATTAAACATCTCGATTTTTTAAAATTGCCATACACAAAACTTGTGCCAAAAAAACAGTCGTTCTTCATTGCCAAAAAATCAATAACTTGGAAATATGATAAAAGACCAATAGAGTGTTCGATGAGAAAAATTGTAGAATATTCTACAATTTGTGGATTTTTAAAATGTCTGCTGGTTAATAATCTTTAACAAAAAAGCTGCATACCTTTATTCTGATAAATAACTTGAAGAAGAAAATTCTTGAAAAATATTTCAGTTCATGGAGGAACAAATTATGAGAAAACGTCAAGATTACTATCTCGCAGGGACACCGGATGGCGCGAACGGTGCCACGGATATTCCGGATTGAGGTCCGTCCGAATGTGCTCACAGGCAGACACGTCAACACCAGCCCCTTTGGCAAGTTGAAATGGTGGTCGTCGGATGCGCCGGATGGCGCGCTATTGTACAAGGTGTAGGGAATTATCGATGTCTGGTCGATGGACAAATTACAATTTGTCCATTTTTTATTGTTGCAAATATTTCAGTCAAAATCCAATGATTTAAACACATCCTCAAGAACTTTTGCCGACGATGACAGTTTTGCCCTTTCGGATTCATCAAGTTTGATTTTGATTGTCCTGGAAATACCGTTTCGATTCAGGATGGTGGGGATACTCATGCAGACGTCATGAATAGCGTAATAATCGTGCAAGAGTGTGGAAACAGTGAGAATTCTGTTCTCATCTCTGAGAATGCTGGTTACGATTTGCATGATAGCCAGGCTGACGGCAAAATTTGTCCCGCCTTTGCGATTTATGATTTCATACGCCGCATTTTTGACCTGGTTGAATATCTGTTCTTTTACACTTTGACTTTCCCGGGCATTATGATCTAAAAAATCATCAATCGGAACACCGCCAATGTTGACCTCGCTCCACACAGGCACTTCGCTGTCGCCGTGCTCGCCAATAATATAGCCGTGTACATTTCTGGGATCAACGCCGCATTTTTGTGCAAGGAGGTATTTAAATCGTGATGTGTCGAGCACAGTTCCAGATCCGATGACTCTGTTCATCGGGTATCCTGATAATTTTTGCGTGACACAAGTCAGGATATCGACGGGATTGGAAACAATGAGCAGAATTCTGGGATTATACTGAACAATCTGCGGAATGAGTTCCTTGAAAATGGCCACGTTTTTTCGCACGAGGTCGATCCGAGACTCGCCCGGTTTCATGTGTGCCCCGGCGGTTATAACGACAATGTCGGCATCCCGGCAATCGGAAAAATCGCCAACGTAAATTTGCGACGGCGGCAAAAATGAAAGACCGTGCTGCAAATCCATAACGTGCCCTTCCGCCACCTCGCGAGCCAGGTCTATGAGAACAATGCTGTTTGCCAGGCCGCTAATCATAAGATTAAAAGCAAAAGTTGCCCCAACGCCGCCTGTTCCCACAATAACAACTTTTCTTTCAACGAGCGCGTCACCTTCGAGTTTTGTCAAATACTTTTCAGGCGATGTTGAAAACGTCTCTTTGCATCGCGGGGTACAAAAATAAAAAGTCTTTCCCTTGTAAACATATTTACTGCCGGCCTCTTTTTCATTCACTTCCATCCAGCACACAGGATCTTTTGCCATAACTCAGTCCTTACGCTTTTCTTCGGGTTACAATGATATCTTTTTTCACAATCAGAACATCGTATTCTTCCAGCGGTCGAGGTGGCGGCCCGGATATGACCAGACCATTCAAGTCGTATTTACCATTATGACAGGCACACCAGATTATTTTCCAATCTTTCCGGTATTGAACAGTGCATTGCAGATGCGTGCACACGGCCGTAAACGATCGATACTTGCCGTTCGACAGCCTTATGAGGATGGCCGGTTTGTTATTAAAGGGAAATATTTTACCGCTATTCGGCTGCAATTCATTCACAACGGCTGCCTTCACTGAATTCTGCGTCGATTCTGCAACCGGCGGCGGCATGATGAATCTCCAGATGGGATAAAATATCATACCGAAAAAACCTGTAAGACTTGTGAAAAATGACCACCCCATGAATTTGCGACGCCCCGGCATCTTGTTAGTAATCATGATAACACCTCTTTCCTCGAATAGAGTCTATAACCCAACCTGCAAGCCGCTTAAAAAGCTCACATTGGGGCTGGTATCGCTCATTCCCGCTAATGCCACAGTCGAAATCGTCAGACTGCGAAACATACGAAAATAATAGCCCAGAGATATTTGACTGGGCGGCTGATAGCCTGGAAGTATTTCCGAATAGCTCTGGTAATAAAGCATGAGCGAAGAACGTCCCTGGTTGAAAAATTTACCAAGGCCCAGACCAAAAGTTATCGGATCATTAAGAGTCACACCTACCGGATCACCAATAACAAGGAAACCGACATCGGCAAAAAGCAGAAACGAATTCATCGACTTGCGGACAGTGAGCCCCAGTCCGTAATCGTATGCGCCCGTGCCGTAATTTTTGCTTCGGTTGGCCGTAGGAATTTTTACCTGCGTATTGAGCGAAAGTGAAGGCAAAGAAACTTGTTCCCGCAAAAGTAGCAATTCAGAGTACAGATAGAGATCACCCAGTCCGTAATTGAGATTGCTGAATGGACTCATGCCATCCTGACCTTCCCAATCACTTTGGCCGCCCATCATACCTCCTCCGAAACGATCCGTCATATTATTGTCTGTATGATGCATGCCGCCGGTGGGCAGGAAAATACCGCCGGTGTATGTGACAAGATCATCTCTTTGTGCGATGAGGGGCAGACTTGACGATACGCTCCAACGATCAGCTTGATAACGAAGGCCGCCATAAAAATAATAAGCGGTTGTGCTTCCGTCAAAAATATAATTTCCTTTTGTTACCTGCGCCGAAGTATTGATAAACCACTGTCCCCCGGCAAAAACTTTTCCTACAGACGAAAACAACATGATAACAAAGAACAACATAGACATGACTACAATAACCCTGCCTGTTAACTGCATTGGAAACAAACCAATTTTTTTCATTGCCTGTTTCCCTTTTGGATTTTATCCATATTTTTAACAACCCCGTCAAAATCATTTGTCAACGATTTCATGTGTTTCTGCATCTCTTGCATTTGTTTTCGCGTACCCGGGTTATTCATCAGCTTTTGGTCGGACATCATTTTGTGCATCTGTTCCATAACTTTGTTCATATTTTTTGCCATATCATTGATGCCCTGCATCATATTCATCGTTTGTTGATTTCCGTTGTCCAGCATCATTGCATTCTTGTTGTCGTGAGCAACCTTTTCCAGCTCGTCCCGACCGACCAATGCTTCCATCTGAGTATCAAAAGAATGCTCATGCTTGTTCGGTTGCTTATTATGCATCGCCTGCACCATATTTGTTGTCGTATTCATGATCTTTTGCATGTGCTGCATCATTTTGTTCATAGACATCATGCTTTGATTCATGTTGCCCATCATGCTCTGCGGAATCCGCTGCTGTATTTGGTTATGCATCATTTGCTGTTGACTCTGATTGTTTGCACCCGCACGTTGTGCGTGAACAGCAAACGGAATAAAAGCTGCGAGCGCCACGACTGTTAATGTAGCGATAAATCCTTTTAGTGCCTTCATGATAACCTCCTGTGAATGGACTTGCATTAAAATCTCCCGGAGAGTTGAGTGCAATTTATATGAATCGTTCGCAATATATTGTTTTCATCAAAAGCTCCGGGAGGTTTTTTCTATATTATATACTAACTTTATCAATTACTATGCCATCTTGATATTTTAACTTAATTCCATGAAATTCAATAGTCTGAAGGTAAATAGTGTTCGTTTTAATTGTAGAATATTCTATAATTCTGTGGACTATTCTACACTAGCGTTTTCTTCAAGTTGGTTAACACTACAGCGCAAGATAAATGCTGATTACCGCTGATTAAGTTCATTGTAAAAATTGTCAATTGACTCGACAGAATAAATAGTCATTTTTTTGTTTGTTAAAAAAATATATTTTAATATCATACGAACACCTTAACATTTTTTTCGTCAAACAATCAGATAAACGCCAGCACCCCGCAGGGAGGTTTGTTTGAATATCCTTATGGAAAAACTTTTAATACTTCGACAAAAAGAAAAAGACAGAAATGCAGCAGAAAAACTAATTAATGCCAACTATCAGATCACCTATCGATTTTTGTATAGCTTGTGTAGGGATAGAGAGCTTGCCCAGGACTTAACTCAGGACACATTTATCAAAGCTTGGAATAGTATCGATTCTTTCAAAGGGACCAGTCGGTTTTCGACATGGCTTTATCGTATATCGTATAATCTCTATTTGGATCACAAAAAGAAAAGGAGAATTAATTTTTCTAATCTGGATCGGAGCCAGGATATTGTATTAAAAAGCATGGTAACAACAAATGAACAAACTGACGAGTCGGATTTTCATGCATTTGTTTTTCGGAAAGTACATTCATTACCGCAAAATTTGAAAGAGATATTATTACTGCACTATCAGGAAGATCTGTCTCTAAGGCAGATAGCACAAATTTTACAGATTCCCAAGGGAACGGTAAAATCACGACTTCATGCCGCATTAAAACGTATGAGGAAAAATTTAAATGATGTATAAAAAGCTCAAATCATCA
>JAADGR010000263.1 GCA_013152225.1 Calditrichota bacterium | reverse complement strand
AAAATTAGCGCAATTGGCGAATTCATAAAAGCAAAAAACCCGGCCTCGCGAAAAAAGACCGGGTTTTTGCTTTCAAATTCATCAATTATTTTTTCAACAAAATCCTCGAATCCGCCACAGCACAGCCCTGACCTTCGGGATAGACAATCAGTGGATTCATGTCCAGTTCCGCAATTTCAGGATGCTCGACAACCAACTGGGACAAACGTAAAATGCAATCCTGGATTGTCGCGATGTCTGAGGGAGGATTACCGCGCACACCTTGCAGCAATTTGTAACTTTTAGTTGTTTTGATCATTCGTTCAGCGCTCAATTTCCACATGGGCGCGAGACGGAAACTGACATCTTTCATCACTTCAACAAAAGTACCGCCGAGACCGAACATCACCATGGGGCCAAATTTGGGATCCTTGAAAGCACCAAGAATCACTTCAATGCCCTTGCCTGCCATTTTCTCCATGAGCACACCCTCAATTTTGGCATCAGCTTTGTAGGCGCGGGCGTTCTCCAAAATTTTTTCATACGCGTGACGCGCTTCTTCGTCAGAATGAATTTTCAAAATTACGCCGCCAGCATCAAACTTGTGAACGATGTCCGGCGACATGATTTTCATCACCACCGGATAGCCAATTTCTTTGCCAGCGTCCGGAATTTTCTTAACGTCCGTGATCAACTCGCTCGACAGCACAGGAAAACCGTAATGTTTCAAAATGACATTTGCCTCCTGTTGCGTCAGGTAACAGGAATCTTTGTCTTTCAGCTTAGATTGGATAATTTCGCGAACAGCATCTTCGTCAACGTCGTAGTGGACATTCTCGCGGTCGCCATATTTCATGTGTTCGCTGTAACGAACCAGAGACGCCATGGCGCGGACCGCCTGTTCAGGGAAAGCATAATTGGGAAATCCGTTTTTCTCCAGAACGTTAATCCCTTCGGACACATCGACAATTCCCATGAACGAACATAAAACTGGTTTTTTGATCAATTCCGCAGCGCGAGGAACGACCTGCGCTGTCTCAACAATATCAGTCATCGCCTGTGGCGTCAAAATCACGATTGCACCATCGACATTTTCATCCAGCAAAATATGACGAATCGATGCCTCGTAGCGTTCGTGCGTCGCGTCGCCGATGACGTCCACGGGATTATTTATCGAAGCTGTCGGCGGCAGATCGCGTTTGAGCTTTTCTTTTGTCGTTTCTGATAATTCAGCGATTTCCAGTCCGGTCCGAATCGCCGCATCCGTCGCCATAATTCCCGGTCCTCCGGCATTAGTGATAATGGCAATTCTGTTGCTTTTTGGCAACGGCTGTTGCGCGAAAGCAACACCGTAATCCAGCAATTCATCGATTCGATCCACACGCTGAATGCCGCTCTGGCGGAAAATTGCGTCGTAAGCCGAGTCAGAGCCAGCCAGCGATCCAGTGTGCGAAGCCGCTGCCCGAGCGCCTGCCACAGATCGTCCCGATTTGAGAGCGATCATCGGTTTCCTCGCATTCCAGGCAATATCGCGCGCCACCTCCAAAAATTTATGGCCATCGGAAATGTCTTCCAGATACAGCAAAATCACGTCTGTCTGCGGGTCGTCTTTCAAATAATTCAACAAATCAATCTCATTCACGTCCGCTTTATTTCCGAAACTGATAAATTTTGAAAATCCGATGTGACGCCCGTCGGCATAATCCAGCACTGAAGTACACAGAGCGCCCGACTGGGAAATAAATGCAATATTGCCGGGCAAAGGCATTTTAGTCGCAAAACTGGCGTTCATCTTCGTTCCGGCGTCATTGTTGATCACTCCCAGACAGTTCGGCCCGATTACGCTAATGCCGTATTTGTGGGCGGTTTCGCGCAACTCATTTTCCAATTCAACGCCCTCGCCGCCAACTTCTTTGAAACCGGCAGTAATCACGACCGCACCTTTGACATCTTTTTTGCCCGCTTCTTCCAGGACATTGCTGACAACTTTCGCCGGAACAATAATAACAGCCAAATCAACTTCATCAGGAACATCCGAAAGAGACGGGTATGATTTTATACTCTGTATCGACTGAGATTTCGGATTTACCGGATACAAAATGCCCTGATAGCCGCCTTTAATTAAGTTACTCGTTACGGCTAATCCTACACTTCCCGGCCGATTGGATGCGCCAACCACCGCAATCGATTTCGGGTTCATAATCGCATCAATGTGGTTCGACATAATTATTCCTCCAATTACATAACATCATTACACATTCTAACTCTTCACATTTCAACTACACATTAAAAACATGCAGGCTTCCTGCAAAACATGAACTACAACGAAAATGAATATAATATTTTTAATGAATTTATTCAAGGTAAATTTTGAGTTTTTGCAAGCGAAATATTATTTCCCAATATGACGCTATGCAATTTAATCAGCAAATTTCTCATCCCTTTCACAAATTGAATTCTGGCGTAAAATTTGCAGAGGCAACTTAAGTTTCGATTTAATTTCGCCAATTCTTTGACTTGCATGTATTACTCATATTACAAATCAGAAAATTTGTCGGGTAACTAATGAGTTTTGAATTCTGGTACACCACAATAATCATAGTCCTCATGTCGATTGCGCTGACAAAAGAATTTTATAAACCGGCGCTCATTGTCTTTACTGCCCTGTTGCTGTTAATCATTGGCAATGTCGTTTCCATTGACGAGGCGTTCTCTGGTTTTTCCAATAAAGGGATGCTCACTGTCGGTTTTTTGTTCATCGTCAGCGCAGCGCTGCAAAGTTCAGGCGCTTTTGAGAATATAATTTTGCAAATCCTGGGAAATGGCAATACGAGCACATTCGTCCGTTACATCAGGTTTTTATTTCCGGTGGCAGGGCTTTCCGCTTTTTTGAATAATACTCCAATTGTTGCGTCGCTCATTCCCATTGTCAAAAGCTGGACAAAAAAGAACAATCTGACAGCTTCGAAATTTCTGATTCCGCTCTCTTACGCGGCAATTTTAGGAGGCGTCACAACGCTGATCGGTACCAGCACCAACTTGATCATTCACGGAATGCTGCTGGAACATGGTTATCCGGGATTTTCGTTTTTTGAAATCACAAAGATTGGGCTGCCTGTTGCCATTCTCGGATTGCTGTTCATTGCGTTAGTTGGACATCGCTTATTGCCTTCTCGCAAAGAACCAATCGTGCAATTGGACGAAAATACTCGTGAATTTGTTGTGGAAATGAAAGTTGGCGAAGAATATCCAAACATCGGCAAATCCATTGAGCAAGCCAATTTGCGCCATTTGCAGGGTCTTTTTCTTTTCCAAATTAGCCGGGGAATAAAAATTATTGCGCCGGTGAGTCCCGAGGAAAAAATCAAATTAAGTGATCGCTTGTTTTTCACCGGATTGCCGCAAACAATTTACGAGCTGCAAAAAACGCCGGGTCTGCACGTCATCAAAGACACAGATTTTGATCTGGAAAATCTCGATTCCGACGAAATTAAAACCTACGAAGCCGTGGTCTCCGAATCTTCTCCCCTCAACGGCCAAACCGTTCGCGATAGCAATTTTCGCAATAGATACCAGGCGATTATTTTAGCAATTCACCGCAGCGGACAGCGAATCAACAAAAAAGTCGGGGACATCGTTTTTCGTCCGGGAGACACACTTTTCATTTTAGCAAAAAAAGGTTTCGACAAAAAGTGGTATCACCAGAAAGATTTTACGCTCGTTTCGTCCAGTCTGGATATTTATTCAAAACCAAAATGGAAAGGAAATCTGGCGCTCATTTTGCTACTCGGATTGGTGCTCTCCGCTGCCCTTAATCTCGTGCCCATCATCTTAGCCGCTGCAGCTACCGCAGTTTTGATGGTCGCGTTGAGAATTTTAAGCCCAGAAGACGCCCAAAAATCCATCGACTGGAGCGTGTTGCTGGTGATCGCTTCCTCTTTTGGCATCGGTAGAGCGCTTGAAAATTCCGGACTATCGGCTATCATCGCTGATGCATTAGTGTACATTTTCGACGTCCTTGGCCCTATGGGAGTCATCGCCGCTATCTTTTTCATCACCAGCGGCTACACGATGATCATCACCAATAATGCTGTCGCCGCTATCATGTTCCCTGTCGTTTTGACCACTGTAAAATTTTTGCACACTGATATGGAGCCGCTGATGTTAGCCTTTGTCATCGGCGCCTCGGCATGTTTTGCTTCTCCGTTAGGCTATCAAACAAACTACATGGTCTACGGACCTGGCAGTTATCGTTTCACTGATTTTTTGAAAATTGGACTATCATTGAATTTATTCCTTGGCGTTTCAGTGACCGCCTTGATTTATTTCATGTTCTATTTTTAAACGCAAAATTCTATTTCTCTAAAATAACAACAAAATATGATTTTTTAATTATGAGAACGGAAATTTTTCAAAATTTTCATGAAAATCTTCTTGACTTTAAAGATTAAAAACATTATATTTGGTCTCCAAATTTCGAAAATGATCGCGGGGTGGAGCAGTTGGTAGCTCGTTGGGCTCATAACCCAAAGGTCGGAGGTTCGAGTCCTCCCCCCGCTACTATGACTAAACAGCTTGGGAGACATCTTTTTTTATCCCAAGCTTTCTTTTTGAGGAGAGAAAGGGCTCATAATCCCGCTGCGGCGGGACCGGAGGTTCGAGTCCTCAACCCGCTACTGGGATTAAACAGCTTGGGCGATTTTTTCCCAAGCTTTTTTTGAGCTGAGAAAGAGCTCATATCTATTCCCTTCAAATACAAAACCACTCACCCCATAATGACTTCCACCTCATTTACTGTCCCTGATTTTTGCTTCGGAACGTAATTCCCGACAGGCTCTCCATTGAGCAGAATTGTTTTCACACCTTTTTCAACTCCGTCAGGGTTACTCACTCTGATGTTGTAAATCGCACCTTGCCATTTTCGGATTACTTTAAATTCCTTCCAGTCAGAAGGAATGCACGGATCAATTATTAGCCCTTGATAGCTTGGTCGAATGCCTAAAATATATTTCGTTGCAGCGACGTAAAACCACGACGCGGTTCCGGTCAGCCAGGGATGTCTGGCTCGACCGTGTGCCGTATGATCTTTTCCCATGATAAATTGGCAATAGGAGTACGGCTCTGCTTCACGGATTTCAATTATATCATTCTGGTTGTATGGTAAAATCGCATCATAAAACTTCATCGCTCTGGAGCCACGTCCCAGTTTACATTCTGCAATCACTGCCCAGGGATTGGGATGACTAAAAATCGAGCCGTTTTCTTTTATCCCTTTATAGACACGGGTCACATAGCCGATATCATCATCGGGTTTTGAGTAGGCAGGCCAAAGAAGATGAAGCCCGTATCGGGAATACAAAAACTCATCCACAGCATCCATGCATTGCTTTCCGCGCTCATCAGAAGCTACACCGGAATAAACCGCCCACGTTTGGGCGTTGAGAAATATTTTCCCTTCATCACTCTCGTCAGAGCCGATTTTGATGCCTTTTTTAGTAAATCCACGAACGTACCATTTACCGTCCCAGAGGACCTCTTCACAGGCGCGACGTACTTTATCAGCCATGGCTGAATATTTTTCAACATCATCTTCGCGGCCTAATTGTCGGGCTGATTCGAGGAAAATATTGATCGCCCAGTAGTGCATAAATGAGACCATTGAACTTTCGCCGCCGCCGAGATTTAAACAATCGTTCCAGTCAGCGCGCAATCCCTGGCAGATACCGCTTTGTCCCACATAATTTGCAGAAAAATCCAGGATTCTTGTCAAATGTTCATACACTGTTCCTTCGCCGCCATCCGCGTAGGAAACAACATGATCAAAAAATTTCAAATCTCCGGTCTCAACAATCCATTCGCAGATTGACGCCACTAACCACAGCGCGTCGTCGGCACAGACATCTTCCAAGCCATGCACAATATCTTCGACCTTTTGCGTCGGAACAACGGTTGGAAGTTTGACGCCGGGTAATTTTTCTTCTTTAGGCTCAAAAACTTCAGGGTCAAACAGATGCAGGCCATACCCCATGCTGGTATGCCCCCTGAGCAATTCGATGATGCGTTGTTTTGTTTTTTCGGGATTAGTATGCACGACGCCCATGATATCCTGAGACGTATCCCGATAACCAAGTCCGACTCTGCCTCCGACTTCAATAAAAGAGGCAAAACGCGACCAGACGACGCACGTCTCCGCCTGATAAAGCGTCCAGGTGTTAATCATTGTATCCAATCCCGCGTGAGGTGTTTGGCATTGAAAAACAGAGGTTTTTTCTTCCCAATATTTTTTTAATTCGGCGAATGCAGAATCCACATTTTTCAGATCAGAATATTTCTTTTTCATCAAATAGCCCGCATCTTCCCGGGAACCAACGCCCAACATAAAAATGAGTCGTTCCTCTTCGCCTGGCTGTAGTTCAATTCTTTTATGCAAAGAACCACAGTGATTCCCACCTAATTCTGTGCTGTTCTGCAATTCACCGCGTTCCACTCCGATCGGATTGGATTCTGTTCGATAATTTCCGATAAATTTCTCCCGCACACAATCGTAACTATCCGGTTCTTTATTCGATGCAAAAAAGTGATACGTCCAGGGTTCATAGAAAAAATCATACTCAATAATCCCATCTTTGAAATTTGAACCGCTGGCGTAAAGGCTCATTTGAAAATTTTGGTTATCGATTTCAATATGATGAAAAGAAAATTCAACGTAAGAAAACACGCTCAATTTTCTGGGTTTGTCAGACAAATTTTTGATTTTGACATCCCACAGCTCAACATCGTCATTCAGCGGAATGAACAATAATTGTTCGGATTTGATATTTTGATATTCGCACTCAAATTTAGAATAGGACAAACCATGGCGGCAAGTGTACTTTGCCTTATGCAGATCTTTTCCCACCGGCTGCCAGGAAATTGACCAATACTCTCCTGTTTCATCATCGCGGATATAAACGTAATGTCCAGGACGATCCAGCGGGATTGCATTGGGACGAAAACGTGTGATTCGGTGATGCTCCGGCGACTTGAAAAAAGAATAGCCGCCTGCATTGTGAGAAATGACCGTGCACATGTTTTTTACACCAAGGTAATTTGTCCAGGAAACCGGGACATCGGGACGTTCAATAACGTATTCCCTATTCTCATTATCAAAATAACCGTACTTCATAATCCCTCTCTAATCAGTGTCAATTTCTTTGAATGGCACCAGCCATGCCGCTAAAAAAGAAGGAATGGTTGCTACCATCACCCACAGAAAAAAATGTTTATAACCTAAAAAATCGCTGATATAGCCGCTAATCATCGACGGAATCATGAAACCTAAATTCATAATCGCCGTCGCAAAGGCATAATGCGCCATTTTATATTTTCCGGGCGCAATTTGCTGCATCATGAAAAGAATCACACCGACAAAGCCAAAACCATAGCCAAACCACTCAATAGTAATCGCTCCGCAAACAATGGCAAAATTCTCCGGCACAGTAAACGCGAGATAGGCATAAACTGCATCCGGGACATTGAAGACAACGCACAAAATCAAAATTGAATTTTTCAATCCCCTTTTCGCGACAAAATATCCACCAGCAATTGAACCTAAAACAAAAGCAGCGGATCCAAAAATGCCATAAGCAATGCCAATATCAGACGTCTGCAAGCCAAGGCCTCCAGCATCCCGGGTCGCGCGCATGAAAAGAGGCACGATTTTGGCGAGTTGCCCTTCAGCGGTGCGAAAAAGAATAATGAATGCAATGCCCCATAAAACATTCTCTTTTTGAAAGAATGTCTTTAATACCTGCCAGAATGTATCAAAAGCTTCGCGAAAATTTTTCACGTTCGTTGCTGCGCCACCGGAAGGGAGCATTTTGAGATGGTACAGCCCCATCAATATGAGAATCGCGCCGAACAGGCCCATCACGACCATCCACGCTTCAGTGATACCAATGGTCAATTCCAGTTTTCCTGCAATATACACCAGCACGCCTTGAGATAGAATTTTCGCGACATTGTAAAAAGCACCCTGCCAACCAACGTACTTCGCTTGTTGAGTCGGAGTGAGCGCATTGATGTAAACTCCGTCCGCAGCAATATCGTGGGTTGCTGAATTAAAAGCAATAATAACAAACATTGCCAGCGAATAGCGAAGAAATCCATGAAGAGGCAAAGACAGTGCTAATAATCCAAAAGAAACACCCCCGATGAATTCTGTCGCTATCACAAAATATTTTTTTGTTTTAAACATTTCCAGAACAGGCCCCCAGAGCGGCTTGAGCGTCCAGGGCCACATCACAAGCGTGGTAAAAAAAGCGATGTGGGCATCTGATAATCCCAAACTTTTATACATCAACACAGAAACTGTCGTTGTCGCGACAAAAGGCAAGCCCTCAGAAAAATAGAGCGTTGGAACCCAGGTTGCCGGATGTCTTTGTCTGAATATATTTTGTTGCATGAGCAAATATCTTTCGCTTTAAAAAGAATGTGCTTTTTTCACTTGATTTTCTCTGATTCAAGTCTGCTGATTGTTTTTATTCCCACTTTTATTGCCGGAAATGCCAACAAAGAATCAACTGAATGCACAGTCCAGGTTGTAAATAAATGACCAAGCATATTTTTATTTTCTGAAAAATCATAGCTGTATTCAATCAGTGATTTAACCGCACTGGTGTCACTGAAGCTTGCCGGCAGCACACGAAACCCCTTCGCTAAAAACATCGGTATTGAAGGATATGATTTTCGATAACCATAATGCCAGGGCACCATGATGATATCCCGCGGAATCAAATCAATCGCCGCTGCCGTACCGTTCATCGAAGCCTCCCATTCTCCGAAATCATATTTTTCGCCGTCAATTAATCGATCAGCCCACATGAGCATTTCCACGCCGCGTTTTTTTACCAAATGATCATAAATATCATTCACTGCCTTGGCATAAAGTCGCGCCGGATCCATTCCTTTCGTCGTGGGGGATTTTTCATTTCCAAGAAGAAAAACCTCGTCCATTCCCACATGAAAAGCATCCGCATCAAAAGCGTCGATGAGCTCATCAAGCAAATCAAATACAACTTCATTCACATTTGGATTGAGCGGATCCCACTCACGGCAATAGATGCTGTCATTATGGGGATAGGCGCCGGGCGTAATATCAAATTCCGGATATTTCAGCAACAACGGATAAGTTTCTTCCTCCCATGATTGATGCCCCAGACATTGGAACATCGGAATCAATTTTATGCCATAATTTTTGCAAGCCTTTGCTAACGCCGCCGCTTTTTCTTTGGTGATGGGATCTTTTTGTAGTATGAGTTCGGGATGAGATTGATATTGAAAATTAAAGTCAACTTCAAGAATAATGACATTGAGTCCCATTTCTGCAATTTGGGGAATAAAATCGACCAGCGTATCAACATCTGCTGCTGTGTAAATGCGCAATAAATGCACCGCACGCCACCGATTTTGTTCTCCTGCAAAGTCAGGTTTATCAGAAACGCGACACAAAGTAAAAGCTAATAATAAAACCAAAACGATAAGAATACTTTTCACATTCATTTTTACCATCATCATATTTTTTGGGCTTTGAGGAAATTTTGACACAAAAAACTTCCCCGACAATCAATTAAAATTAGTAAATATAGGAGACACAAGTTTAACTTTGAATCTTTAAAACGATAGACGAGGAAACTTCAATCCCAATTTATGCCCATTGCGTATTATTCGATGAGCATCATTTTTTTTGCGCCGATAAAATTACCGCTTTCCATCCGATAAATATAAACACCGCTGGCGACTTTTCTGCCAAAATCATCATCGCCGGCCCAAATTGCAAAATGATTGCCTGCTGTCATGTCACCGTCAATGAGCTGTTTGACTCGCTGACCAACAGTATTATAAATTGATAAGCTCACATGATCTGCTTTATTCAAAGCAAATCCGATTTTCGTCTGTGAATTGAAAGGATTGGGGAAATTATTATCCAAATGAATACTGGCCACCACTTCAGGCCTTTGGATGATACTCGTTCCTGAATCGAGCAAATAGATGCCAATAGTCTCCAACAGCGTTTGTTGCCCGCCAAAATAGTCCTGCCCCAACGCCCAGATCATGCCGCCGGAATAGCCTTGTTCTTTGATCCATTGACATTTGTAACGAATTGACGTGGTATCGTCAAAAGTAATTAATTTGGTATGCACGCTGTTTGTCAAATAAGGAACTTTGGCAACGTCATCCCAATGATAAGTCCAATCGTTGTTTATTTTGGGAATAATCTTACTGTACTGATACTCAACGACCGCTCCTGAAAAAGAGCCATTAAGTGCAGAGGCATTAAATTGTCTGCCATAAAAAGGCATACCGACGGTTAATTGACTTTTGGGAATGCCGCGCGTATTGTGCAAATATGCCATACCGGTATCAACAGCGCCGTCGTAATCACCGGGAGGTTGATGCAGCGGAGCGTTGTGTCCGGCGTGAGCAGACCAACTGCCATGAAAATCGTAGCACATCGCATTGAACCAGTCCACGTATTCTTTTAATTTATTGTAATCGAACCACTGCCCGGCCCAATCGCCAACACCGACAGCAATAGTGATCAACCAACCAGAACTCTCATCGTCAAATCGCGCACGCAGCTCCTGAATCAGAGTTGTGAAATTATTTCTGTCATTGACAGAATTTGGGAATTCCCAATCAAAATCAGCGCCATCGTAATTGTTTGAGCGGATAAAATTTACAAGATTATCTATGAATTTCGCACGTTTACCAGAATCAGCGACCATTGGTGAAAAACCGCCGCAATTTCCCCAACCTCCAAGCGAAACAAGAATTTTCACCTGACTCTGATGCGCCAGCTCGTTCAATTGCGGATACAAAAAATCGCCAGACAAGTAAAGCCCGCCATCTTGGTCAGGCCAGGCAAAAGCGTGATTTATGTGCGTCAAATTATTGTATTCAATTTTTTGGGCTGAATAAGTGGTTTTCATCCAGGAAGGATAATAACCAACCACCTTGGTCTGTGCAAAAAGACAATTTGCAAAATTCAAAGCAACAAAAACAATGAACATTGATTTGTGAATTAAGCCGTTACTCCGCATAGCGAACCTCTCTCCCGCTGCTTCAGAACAGGTAATGCATCATTATTTCTTCATTATGATATTACCAAAAAGAACATTATATTTTTACATGCAATAGAAACTATCAAAGCGATAAAGTGAATCCGAAGTCAACACGAGAAGATGACTTCGGATTCAAGGAGGTTTATATGATACTATTTCAACAGCATCATTTTTCTGACAGCCTGGGCATCACCCTGCTTGAGAACCGCAAAATATACGCCGCTCGAAAAATTAACCATATCTACATTCACCTTGTAGGTACTCGCATTTTGAAAAACATTGTCCACCAGCGTCATCATTTCTTGTCCGAGCATATTGTATATTTTCAAGCTGACATTACCCGACTCACTCAAAGTATATTTGATATTTGTGCTGGGATTAAATGGATTCGGATAGATCTCCTTCAATTCCATAGTCAGCGGAACTGATGGTTGGGTCAATTTTTCCACCATGGTGCTGATCTCAGCCATTTCAGGAAGCGGCCAAATCGGAGTCCAATCAGGATCACCGGAAACCTGCGTAATAGCATAGCCCCACACATCCGTCGCAGCAGTTCCGGTACGGATTTCTTCAAAATATTTGAGCAATCCCACATCATTGCCAGACGTGCCATGCAAAATCTGATCATCAAGTGAAGCGCCATAGCCGGGGTCGCTGTTTACATTGCCGGATTCTTCCAGACCAGGCCACGTGGCATTATCGGCAAACATGGCGATCGTTGGTTCGTTCATCCACATGGGAGTTACAATTGTGTTGGATTGAGTACTATTCCAAGTGCTCCAAAAATTGACGAGTTCATCGGGCCAATAGTAAACATTATTCTTGACCTCAATCTCCCGTCGAGATTCTGCAATTGTCGCAATGTCTGCGTTACTGGAATCGTCCGGGCAAAACATTTTCGCATTGGCCAGACTCAGCGGCTCAAAAGCCACGACGCCGAAAGTGGTATCCGGATTCCACAGGTTGTCCCACCAGGGATTTTCCGCCTGATCCGTACCGCCGGCATAGTTACCGTAAAAAACGTTTTCGTTTATTTTTCCCTTTGTGACGTTAAAAATGAAAAACGGGTTTTTAAACGTGTAAAGCACACGGTTGCCGACGAATTCAAAATAGGTTTCGTAGTATTTAGTTACCGGACAGGAAGCATAGCCATTTACGCAGAGCATTGTGTTGCCAACCATGCTCAATGTGTCAGTGTAAGCTTCGCCGGGCCACTCATTTCGGATGACTTCGCCGATGTACCACTGGTTCGGATGAACCATATTTCTGAAATTTGAATTTGAAATGAAAAAATCATCCCAGTTTCCGTTGTAGCCGATGGCAAAAGTCTGCCAGCCATCAAAAACACAGTTGTCAACGGTCAGCCTTAAATTATCGGCCGACACCTGAATCGCCACACCGCCGCCATTGGCTGTATTGTTGGTTGCAATAGCTAAAAGATAAAGATTTTTGAAAGTACAATTAGTGTTATTCCCGGTCAATGTTATCATTGTCCCCGGAATAGAACCATCCTCTAAAACTGCCGGTTGGATGCAAGGGGGGCGTCCGGTAGAAGGATCAACTTCACCGATAATTGTTATATCTTCGTCAGATGTAATCGTTCCCGCAAATTTGTAGGTTGTATCCAAAGAAACAAGTTTGTAAATGTGATGCGCCCGCGCTCCATTTGAAAGCGTATCGGCATTGATGACATCATTCAAATTATTCGGAGTTGCGTAAATAACCATTGTGTCTTGGGCAAAAGATTGAATTGGCATCACCAGAAACAGTGCAATGACACCTAAAGTTAGCAATCGTTTCATAACAGATTCCTCCTGACGTTTAAGGTTGTGGAGAATTCGCAAAATTACTGCGTTGCCGTTTTTTGCAGAACTCTCGTGAAACGTTTCAGGTAACTATTCTTTGATTTTAGTCACCTGTTTTTGTTTGCTGTGCCGTTTTTTCGGGAAATGGCAAAAACCAATAGAACTTTTACGTTAAATATACCGCACACCACCTCCTTTCATATAATTAGTAATCCCAGACTAAAATTATATTTGGAAGCGAAATCCGATGTCTGCTGTCATTCCGTATTTTTCCATCGTTCGCGGAATTTTTGGATACATCTGAAGCACGCTCATGTCCTGAGCGCCATTAAGATTGTTCACATCGCCGTAAATTTGAATTCCCCACCATGGCAAATTCTGTTTCACTGAAAGGTCCCAGCGTTTATAGGAAGCCGTGCTTGATCTCAGCTGAGGCCACTGGCTCGGCCCTGTGAAAACATCGTCCTGATACAACATCGAAACGCGGATGGAAAATCCTTTGTAATCATAGCCCAGCGATAAATTGACAATATGATTAGGCTGGTCAATGAGGCGATCAGTAAAAGAGGTGTCAACATTAGCACTGGTAACCGCGCCGGCGCGGACATAGGGATATTTTGCTTCGGAGTGCACATGCGTGTAATTCACATTAAAAACCAGCCCTTTTAACGGGTCTGGCAGATACCAAAAATGTGTTTGCCAGTCAAATTCCACGCCGTAATTATTGGTGACAAATGGATTATTCACGTAAGTGCTGATGTTATAAGTAATCTGTGGTGAAGGTGTTTTATTTGTCAGATAGTAAGGAGCTGCCTCGGTTCCCGGCACACTAAATCTCCACGGATAAATTAAATCGTCAATTTGTTTCCAGAAACCGCCAACTGTGAACAAGCCAAACGCATTTTTGAAAAATGAAAAGTACAGATCATAATTTTTTGACCGCGACGGTTTTAATTCGTAGTTATTCCAGGCGACGTCTGCTCCCATAGAAGCATCAATTCTCGGAATAATTGTGTTAAAATCCGGATATGAAATAGTTTGAGAATAAGAAAGACGCACATCAAACCAGGACAATGGCTTGTACCGAATATTCAAATTTGGCAGCCAGAAAGGATGATTCACTGTCACGGTCGTGTCCGTATCGTGATTATAATTGAGGTATGAAAGTGGTGTCTGCTGGCCGCGGGTTCCGGAATATTTTGTCCGAAGGTTCTGATATCTGATGCCAGGAATGATGGTGAGTTTCTGGCCCACGTTAATCGTCGCCATCAAATAGCCGGCAGTGAGAGTTTCGTCCCCTGAATAATTGTTTGTAACTGATAAAAAATTATTGCGGGCGAACGCCTCTTTGCCACCGACTTTGGCAAATTCATCCACATTATCCTGACAAAAATCGACCAAATCTGAAATCATGCCAAAATCCATCGGATGGTGCATCTCATAATCGCCGCCAAATAGTTCGCCATAGTCAAAATTTTCATCAACGAAAAAAGAAAGCGGAATCGCAGTTGGGTCATTGGTTGGAACACCGAATTCGTCGATGATCATTCGCGTGGCTCCCTGAGCGCTGGGCGAGACCAGCGTTGCGTTTGTGCCATACACTTCTGATTCATACGAACGTCTCTGAATGCGATATTTCCCGCCGAATTTGATTACAGATGTAACCTTTTTTGAAAAATTGATGGGCCTGTCGAGATCAAGAGAAAACGTTAATGCGCGCTCTTGTGCCATATTGTCATTCGTGGAAATTGTATTTAATTTTGTTTTTCCGGCTTTCGTATAAACCGCCGCGGCGACAGTTTTCGGATCCAAATTTTTCTTGTTTGCAAACTGATTTATGCCCGCCGGCGTCTGGTAAAAATTGGCTTCCCAGTCATCAGGCCTTTTGTTTTCCGAATAGCTATGCGACAACTTAATATCCGCGTGAAAAATAGGTAATTGTCCGTCAAACCCAAGCGTGTTAGTCATCATATTCAAAGTGCTTTTTGAATAGCCGAGTTGGTAATTGTGGCTATTTGCATTAATATTGATCGTTTCATAACGATTGTTAATTGTCGTAATGCCTGAACTGGCAAAATTTGTGAGACTTATTTTTCCAATGGGAAGTTTGTAGTCCAGCATCAATGCTGCATTTGTCCGTTTTCTGAATCGTGGGATAAAATGAAGATCAATGGAGTTTGTCACATAATAAACGTGATCTGCGGATTTA
>JAADGR010000248.1 GCA_013152225.1 Calditrichota bacterium | reverse complement strand
ACAAACAATTCAAGTTTCGCGTAAAATGGGATGGACGCTATATTCCGGGTATCATTCGTGTAAGTGGATTGCACAGGAACACACAAGTCGTTCGTATGAGGGATGGTAATGAACCCAGCATTGATCGAAAATCTCCGGGAAAGACGGATTATGAACCCATTATACTCGAACGCGGCCGGACTCATGATGCCGCATTCGAAAAGTGGGCAAACAAAGTCATGAACTTTGGCTCGGGTGCCGGCACTGAAGTGTCACTAAAAGATTTCCGCAAAGATATTATCATCGAGTTGGCAAACGAGGCGGGACAAACCGTTATGGCTTTTAAAGTATATCGATGCTGGCCATCCCGCTACAGTGCTCTGGAAGCGCTCGACGCAAACAACCCCGATGTTGCCATCGAATCTATAGTTCTGGAAAACGAAGGCTGGGAGAGAGATTACGACGTTACAGAACCACAAGAGCCTTCTTTTACGGAGCCTTGATAAGCTAAAAGTCTCGGCAAAGTCTCGGCGGGGGAGATTATCAGAATAAATTGGAGGCAATCATGACAGCATCCAATTCCGGTCAAAAGCCCATTCATAATGTCGGCTTTTTAGCAGGAAGATATTGGTTTCAGGCTGTTGTCTTGCTGCTTTTTTTTGCCATTGGAACCTTTTTCAACTGCGGCAAAGAAAAAGCAACATGGCAAAGGGACAAAATACCTGCAACGGCGAGCAGCATTCTTGAGACAACGGATATCACGCGTGGCATTTACGTCGTATTAGGGGACTCTTTATGCAGGCTTTCCCGCCAACTGGCAAAACAAAGTGAGCTGGTGATCTATACTCAATTCGATACTGAAAAAGATGTGGCAGCAGCCCGAAAAGCAGTCGATTCGGATGGATTTTATGGCACACGAATCTATGTGGAAAAAGGCGATTTAAAACATGTTCACCTCGCCGATAATATCGCCGATGTTCTCATAGCCGTCGGCGAAGCTGCGCACATATCCAAAGGTGAAGCACTCCGCGTCATCAGACCTGAAGGGAAAGCACTTGTGGGAAAGCAAATTTGGAGCAAATCCTTTCCCAAGGGCATCGATGACTGGAGCCATCCTTATCACGGACCCGATAATAACACCCAGTCAAAAGATAAAGTCATCAAAGCGCCCTATTTGTCACAATTCTTTGCCGAACCACGCTACGCCCCTGCAACGCAGGTTGCGGTTGCTTCGGACGGACGTGTTTTCAAGGCTTTCGGCGATATTGCTTTTCATGAACGCGAAGAAGCCTTGCTAAATACACTCGTCGCTTTCAACGGCTATAACGGCACAATACTTTGGAAAAGACCCCTTGTTCCCGGAATCATGATTCATCGCAACACCATCATCGCAACGCCTTCTACGCTTTACCTGGGGGATAATAAATCCTGCAAGCTCATTGATACGAAAACCGGACGAATCAAAGATGAGATAAAGCCTCCCATCGACATTGCCGGAGGAACCTTTTGGAAATGGATGGGAATGGAAAACGGAACGCTTTATGCCCTGATCGGGGAGCAGGAACAAAGGCAGCAAGTGATGCGTTGGCAGCGAACCGTGCATGGCTGGCCGTGGACGGACATTTCCAAAGGTTATAATGAAAAGGCAAACCCGTGGGGATTTGGCAAAAATTTGCTCGCAATCGATCCAAAGAAGAAAAAGGTTCTCTGGCACCATCATGAAGATGAACCTGCCGACAGCAGAGCTCTTGCCATGAAAAACGGACGTATTTATCTCTTTCGTTTTGGATCATACCTCACCTGTTTGGATGCGAAATCCGGCAAAACAATCTGGCGAAAAACAAAGGAAAATGCGCCCGAATTGTTCAAGGAAATGGGAGAAATTTCAGACAAGCAGGGTTATGTTTACAATTGGCGTACAACCAATTATATGATGTGCAGCGACGACGCATTATACTTTGCCGGCCCGCAAATCAACAAATTGCTTGTCGTCTCGGCCAAAGACGGCCATATCCTCTGGGAGAACCCATACAACAATTTTCAACTCATCCTGCGCAAAGATGGATTGTACGCTATCAGCGGGCCGTGGAGAAATAATGTCAGCAAAAAATTTGATCCGCTTACCGGAGAAATATTGGCCAACCTCGCGGCAGGACGTCGGGCGTGCACAAGGCCCAATGCATCGACAGATGCTGTTTTTTACCGTGCCAGTGGCGGCACAGTCCGTTTCGATGTGGCAAAAAATCAACAGCAATGGATTTCACCCATGCGCGCGCAATGCCAGGACGGCGTGACCATTGCAAACGGCTTTCTTTATTGGTGGCCCTATGTCTGTGATTGCCAGCTTTCAATTTATGGTGTAACAGCCGTCGGCCCGGCAGGTAATTTTGATTTTAATCAAAAAGCCAGGGGATCGAAGCGGCTGGAAAAGGGACCGGCTTTTAAAATAAAGAGTGCAGAACTTTTGCAGACATCCGGCGACTGGCCAACATTTCGCCAGGACAACCAAGGACTTGTCAGAACAGCAGCGCTTATTTCCAGTAAAGGAGACAGGTTATGGCGTTACCCGTCAAACCGCATGCTTAATCCCGGCACAAATATCCTCGGAAGTGAGTATTTTAATTTTCCAACCGCGCCGGTTACGGAAGACGGCCTTATTTTCTGGAGTGGAGCCGACGGCATCGTTCACGCTCTGGATGAGCAAACAGGAAAACTTTTGTGGAATGCCTACACCGGCGGTCCCGTGCTCATGGCACCGACAATCTGGAAAGATTGCGTACTGGTCGGTTCCGGCGACGGCTGGGTCTATAATTTCGATGCAAGATCAGGGCGTTTGAACTGGCGCTTCCGTGCGGCTCCCGTTGAACGCAAAATTCCCGTTTACGGCTCGCTAATGTCAACATGGCCGGCAGCCGGCGGTGTTCTGGTTGATAACGGCATCGCCTATGTGGCTGCCGGAATTGTAAATTATGACGGCACCCATGTCTATGCCCTGGATGCACGAAGCGGCAAAATCAAATGGCAAAACAATTCGTCCGGTCATTTGCTTGCCGAAGCCCGCACAGGAGTGAGCGTGCAGGGGCAGATGCTTTTGCACGACGGCAAACTTTATCTTGCCGGCGGGACATCGGTTTCTCCCGCCATTTACGATGCCGCTACAGGCAAGTGTCTGAATGATCCCGAACCACTCAAAAAATGCGAATCGACAAGTCCGCGCGGCTGGGAG
>JAADGR010000242.1 GCA_013152225.1 Calditrichota bacterium | reverse complement strand
ATTCTGCTTTCCATCTAACAGGGAAAAACGGTTTCCATGTTAGTATGAAAACTGATTTCCGAATAGATGGGATTTTTGATTGCTTTTTCCAGTGGGAACGTATCTTCACTACTCTCACAGTCGATCAGGTAACTACACCGTTTCTCCAAAGCAACTACAAGAATACCTAGCTGAAGTATCCTCAGAAATCGAAGAAGTTCTAAAGGGTAATATTCTCGGTGGCTGGCTTGGAGAAACATTTCAGTTCGAATGTAAAAACTGTTCTCAGCTAATTGTTTACGGAAAACAGGCACTTGAAAAGTCAGGTCATATTGTGTGTCAAAACCCAAATTGTAGGGCAGAGTATTTCGGATCGCTCAGCGAGGATAGGTCAAGTGCGACGTTTCAGCTAAAAGTCACCAAATTCGATTGTGCACAATGTGGCAGAGAAATCCAAGTTGAGAATAGGCATATAAAAATCGGCTTAGAGTTTGCTTGTCCATCTTGTTCGATAAAACATAGGATTGAAAACAAGCAATGGGGTTACAGCGCAGAGCTTGAGGAAGATGAAAAAAAGCTAACAAAGCCGTTAACTCGGACGCATTTGTCGCGAGCGCAGCGAGCGAAAAATGCGCCGGTTACGGCTGGCGTTATACATCATTGAGTCATGGATAAGCATAATCGGGAACGAGCCATAGATGCGATTGATATCTTAAATGACCTCGTTGGTGACTTGGTTATTAGCGGGAAGGTATTGCAAGAATTTTCACGTGCGCATAAGCAGGGTTTGTTGAACATGGGACAAATGGTGTCGGCTCAGAGAATGTGCCTCTCAAATTTGATTCTAGCCCTTACGAAATGGCTGGAATTTTACAAGCATTACCATGACCTTATCCCAGAAAAGTTCCGCGCAATTGTAAAGAGTACAAACAAAGCGCTAAATGAGAAGAAGGTTAGGGAATTTCGAAATAAATGCATTGGGCATGTTTGGGATAAATCAAAAAATGGGCCTCTTACCTTATCTGAAATAATGATCCGGTTAGATCACATTGTTGGCGGTAACTTACCTGAGTTTCTTAGTTGGATTAACAACCCGAATAATAATCAGTATCCAAATACGCTTCTTAGTATTGTTGAGTCTCTGAGAGACAATTTACTATCCCAATATGAAACATCACCCTCTGAGGTAATTGATAGATGACGTATAACCAGCGCACCCAGTTCGCCGCTTCGCCGCTCGGATCTCGCTTACGCTCGACCGCTGGTGCACAACGTTATGCCCGTTATGCCAAATAAAATGGAACAATGTTACATACATTAAAGGAAATTTTACCAAGCATGGAGAACCTGACAAGACTACTTGATGTTGTTGTATGGCCTAGCGTTGTACTCATCATTATTTTTATGCTTAGAAAACCGATAAAGTCGTTACTTCCTTTTGTGGAAAATATTAAATACAAGGATTTTGAGGTTAAATTCAGAAAAGAGCTGGATCAAATCAAAGAAGAGGCAAAGGAAGCAGGAATTGAACTGCAAACTGAAATTGACGAAAGAACAGAAATATACAAATTAGTTGAAATTTCACCTGCATCAGCAATTATAGAAGCATGGAAAGAATTAGAAACTTCCGCAAGAAAAAAAGTTGATGAACTTGCCCCAAAAGAAACAAATTTTAAAAATATTCTTCACCGGCCTATCTCTTATCTTGAATATACAGGAGCCTTGCCTCCATCAACTGCAAGAGCATTGCGTGAATTGCAATCATTAAGGAATCAAGCCGATCACTCCGTAGAAGTAAAAATCACAAAAGAAAATGCCATAGAATATGCATCACTGGCTAAAGCTATTCTAAAGCAGATTGAATCCATTAGAGAGTTACCAAGAATTAAATTGACAGCATTAACCCTTTTAATACTTGAACTTAACCATCTCATTGATAGCGGAAAATATAATAAAATCACTATAAAAGATGTGCATAAAGCAATCGAACAAAAGCGCATCATCCCATTTTTAAAAGAAACTACTCAAGGTGATTCAGACTTCAGTCTTTTTTGGTTCAGAATGCCCATATTATAGATTTGTTGAATATTATCACGAACAAATGCATCAAATGTATGAAGGGTATGCCGGAAATGAACGTAGAAAGTGGGGGATTGAGAATCTAGGCTTGTGTCTCCTACTTGCCTGGACTAACAAAATAATACAGCAAGGGTCTGGATGGTATCCAAATGAGTAAAAAGCAAGGCATAACGATAGGCAATGAAACAACATAGACCAGGGGCATGTTTTGAGGGATAGTAGGCGATCAGAACTGGGACGAAAAGAAAACCATCTTGTCAAAGCAACAGTAATAGTCAATGGTCGTGAAATCACTAACGTACCGTGCAAAATATTCTTGCCTGAAAGAATTCAAGAAAAACCCCCATGTGATATTCAAATCATCTAAGGAAGATGCAAACAGAATAATGGCTTTCCATAAGGGCGTATTACATGCCAGCGTTTACGGTTTCAACAAGGAAAAGGAACTCACTATCGAAGCGCCCGAAGTCTATTTTTCAGGAAGTTCTACAAAGTATTGGGGTGATGGTATATCGGATAGCACCATCCCGGGTGACCCGCAGGACCTTCATGTCGTACGCCATCTCAGGGCTAACGAGAATGCTCAACATACCCAGATCGTATTCTGGATCAGTCCGAACAGGTTTCTTACACCATTCATGTCATCTACCAGTTCATACACAGGTGACCTCAAATACGAGCGAGTGCGCAATGTAGAATTTGTGATGAAAAATGAGGCCAGACTTGTATTTGAGAAGCATTTCCGTTCCAAGACCGCCGAAAACGGCGACTTCGTACAGTGGTCGTTCTTGGTTGCATGCACCAAACTGGATGTTCCCGCTAATGATGTCGTGACACTGAAAGAAAACATATTACCCGATGTTGATGATTTTTTGTTGATTGCATCATTTGCAGCAAGGCAAAGGACGGCATGCCTGGGATGGACTGCTGCTGACAAGAATTCGCATACAACGTTCTACCGAGGAAACTATGTGTTTCCAGATTTCGTTAGCGACAATAACTTCGATAATGGACTAATAGACATCAAGGATTTTGAGAGATTTATTCAAACATGTTACCCTGTATTTTTGAAATATGAGAACAAGCTATCGGTCCGTAATGCCCTGCATTCAATCGTACCATCTCAATCCCGCACTTTGGAGACTACATTTCTCAAAATATTCGCTGGATTGGAAACCCTCGTCCTAGAGTTTAGAAGACGGGAAAATCTCGAATTTATCGTACCGCAAAACAATTGGACTTCTTTGAGAAAGTACCTTCAGAAGTGCCTAAAGAGTTCGACTGAACCTAAGCTTGAAACTACGCAAAGGGCGTCCATATACCGTAAGCTTAATGAACTAAATCGCGTGTCGCTGCGGGAAGCTTTTGATCGATTCTGCATTAAGTATTCTGTCGATCTTACTGATCTGTGGCCAGTTTTTGGTGAAAATGACTGTGTTGGGCTGGTCGACATTAGAAACAAACTTATCCATGGAGACCCATTCCCTCATGATATGTCTGGGTCGCTTGTCGTGGCCAAAGAGCATTTGCGATACGTCCTTGAAAGGGTTCTGATCAGGATTCTTAAGTGGAACGTCTCAGAAACAAAAATTAGCCCTGATTATCTAAAAATGCACATGCTAGTTATAAAAGACATGCCAGCAGAACAGACGAAACTATCTGAATATATAAAGTGTTCCGTGTACTCAACAGCAAAGCCGAAGGAAGAATAGCATTGGATTTTAGAGGGCCAACAATACCATGCACGCGGACGGGAATTCCGCTGCGCTTCATTCCAGTGGCTGATTTGCAACGTTATGCAAAAAAAAGAGGATGAAATAAATGGAGTATTTTAATCCATCTCATATAGAGGAGACCCTTGGGGTCGGGACTTTACTTTTTACTAAAAGCTTTAATAAATAAAAATGCCTTATATTTTAATTATACAAGTTACCCATTTC
>JAADGR010000229.1 GCA_013152225.1 Calditrichota bacterium | reverse complement strand
TGAATACATCGAACGGGTTCCTGTAAAGATGTATGAATTTCGCATCAGGATACATGTCCAGTAACAAGCTTATTCGACATGTATGAGGCGGTGATTTTAATATAAGCTGTTTTTTATTTTTTAGAGTGAGTTTCCGCACAAACAATTGAAAAGCATTTTTCCATCTTGCAAATTCTTCTGCAGAAACATCCTGCATTGTGAGATAGCGATCATAAAACTCCTGCCTCTTTGGGAAAACCCAGGCAAGCAATGGAGAACACCGGCTCAAAATAGCAAGGGCAAATTCATCCTCTGCAGGACTATCAAAAGTCACGCGGACATTATCCATTGGCCTTTTCTCCGCCGGAGCATTTGCCATTTTTTCTGCAATAATAGGTTCAAGATGCAGGAAGGAATTCGGATTATAGACCTGAAACAAATTAGGATATGCAAACTGCTTATCCAGGGAAAAATAATTCTGCAATAAAGTTGTCCCGCTTCGCCAATGCCCTAAAATAAAAACAGGAGCCTTTTCAACCCTGGTCTCCCGGATTTGTGCCTCAAACGCTTCAACTTCTTTTTTATTTTCCCTGCTATTCATCAAACTACGCATGGTTATTGGAAGCAGGCGCGGTAGATATTTCGGAGAAATCCTACAGTTGTTTTCTGCGAGCAATTTTTTCCACTCTGAAAATGTTATGCCGATAAGTATGCTCATATAGCGAACCTCACGTTGCTGCAAATTTCATAAATTGGGGTGGTGATAATTAAACATTATAATTCCAGTAATTAAAACACGCTTTCCATTTGTCACGAATTTCAGTCCTTTCCCAAAGGCTTAATTCCTCGTAAATATTTTTTCGGTAATTGGCATTCTTCTTTTGCATTTTTACAAATTCATCTTGTGCTTGTGTAAAGCCGTTTAGCCCCAGTTTTTCATAGATATTAGCAATCTGCCCAACTGCATCTTTTTCAAATCCCTCGAACGAAATATCAATAAAATGATCATCGGATAAAAGCTTCTTTTCCCGGAAAAAGGCATCATACATTTCTCTATATCTCGAAATAATATTATTTTTTTTCTGATTTAAAGATAGCGGCTTTTGCAAAGCGGAAGAATTAACGGCCGTCTTGTGTAGTTTTAAAGTGGACTGGTACACATGAATTGGATTCCGATGGATATTTATAAATTTTGCACCGGGGAAAAGTTCTGACAGCAATTGAATACGCGCTGTATGCGTGGGTGATTTCAGCAGTAACTGTTTTTTATATTTGAGAGTGAGCTTTTTGAAATAATACAAAACGCTAGTTTTCCATTTCTCCACTTCATTCTCAGAGACGTCTTTAAAGGTAAGATATCGATCATAAAAGGATTCACTGCGTGGAAAAGGCCAGGCCAGTAATGGCGAGCAAAGACTAAGAATGGCTAACGCAAATTCATCCTCTCCCGGGCTCCGATAAGAAATCTGAACATTATCCATGGGTCTTTTTTCAATCTTTGGCGCACCCATCTTTTGATTTATTTTTGATTCCAGGATAAGACATGAATTGGCAAATAAAACATCCATAACGCTGGGAAATGCAAATTGGAGATCAAGGCTCAAATAGTTGTGCAACAATGTCGTTCCGCTTCGCCAGTGGCCGATGATAAAAATCGGCGGACGCTCAATCACTGTTTGCTGGATATCTTTTCCATAAATAGCGTCCTCTTTGTGTTTCATACGAGAATTCCGGAAACTTCGATAGGATACGAAAAGCGCTTTGGGCCAATACGGAAGGTCAATTGAATTTCCTTTTGTTCTTTTCAGTTCACGCCATTTGGAATGTGTAATTCCGACGAAACTATCCAAATTCAACCCCCCTTCTTTAAGTTCAACAATAAAATCAATTTCCGGCCTTTTCGCTGTAGTCGTAATACTCTACATTCATTTCATCTCCCTCCACAACCAGAGCACCCACAAAATCATCCTTTACATCAAATGAAAACATCGACAATCGCCCGACATCTTGCGGACAGAATTCAGAGGCGACAAGTCGCGGCTTTTTTCCCGGAGTCGGTTCAACGTCAAACTGATTCAACGGGATTGACAATCCCAGTCCCTTTGCTTTAATGTATGCTTCTTTTCTTGTCCAGCAATTGAAAAATCCATTAATTTGCTCTCTGCCTTGCAAGGAACAAAGTTTGTTTATTTCAGACCGTGAAAAAAACCGTTCTGCAATTTCCATTGTAGCAAAATCGGGATTAATTTTTTCGACATCAATTCCTACCATTCCGTCTCTCACGATGGCAAAAAGCGCCACATCATGAGAGTGAGAAACATTAAATTGAGGGGCGACCATTTCTTCGTCAGCCACTGCAAGATGAGGTTTCCCGTACGTGTTCGTGAGAAATTTGAGCAAAGCAGGATGCTCTTTCACATACAAGCTGAGCACTTTTCTTAACGCGCCATGAGTCGCGATATAATGTTTCCTGTCTCGTGAAAAATAAAATCGCCCCGCCTTTTCTTTCTCCTGAACAGAAAGGAACTTTGCCATTTCACTCATTCCGGCTTCCGACAAATCCAGGTGAACCCGCCAAACATGGACCTGGCTCTTTTCCAATATCACGTTCTGCGGTACTCGCCAGTATGGTGGAGCAGGAATCACAACATTCTTCCTCCTTTTTTCAGCAGGATAGATAATTCCATTGAAAGATATTGAAGTAATTCTGCCTGTCGTGTGTGGATAAAGAAATGATCACCCGGCAACATCCGTAGTTTGAATTCGGATAAAGTATGTTTCTCCCAGGCTCGCAATGCTGATTCAGTAACGTCTTTATCGTCTGTACCTCCAAATGCACTAATCGGAATATCTAACGGCGGCTGTGGACGAAATTGATATGTTTCACACACCTTAAAATCGGCGCGGATAACAGGTTGAAGCAACGCCATTAATTCCCGGTTGCGCAAGACTTCATCGGAAGTACCGTTCAGAGAACGCAATTCCCGTACAAATTCATCCTCAGGCAAAGCATGAATCGGATCATGCATGCCCGGCAGATGCGGCGCTATATGCGCAGATACGAAAAGATGCTTTGGCTGTCGCAATTGATGCCGTCGGAGAAATCGCGCCAGTTCAAAACTGATCAGCGCTCCCATGCTGTGGCCAAAAAAAACAAAGGGCTTGTCGAGATATCCCACAATTGCTTTACCTGCTTCTTCCACAAGAAGTGAAAGCCGGTCGATAAGATTTTCGCGAAGACGTGTTCCGTGTCCGGGCAGTTCCACCGGTACGACTTGAATCTGCTCCGGCAGTTTTTTGTACCAGAGGCGAAAAATATTGGCATTACCTCCGGCATAGTGGAAGCAAAACAGACGCAAAGCATAATCGTTTCGCCCTGTCAGGTGAATGAGCCAGGAATTATTCATGCTTACAAAGTTGCCTTGTTATTTCTGTTGTAAATATCTGTAAAATCAAATTCAGCCCGGTCAGGCTTGTTTTTCTTTTTGCGCGTCTTCCTCCATTTTTTTGCGCAGGCTAAGCGGCCTCATATCTGTCCACACTTCTTTGATATAAGCCAGACATTCATCCTTCGGTCCGCTTTTCCCCACATCTTTCCATCCCAAAGGAATTTCGCGGTCTTGCGGCCAAATTGAATATTGCTCTTCGTGGTTAACAACAACTTTATAAATTGTGTTGTCATCCTTGTCGTCCCAACTCATGCTGCCTCCTTTATTCTTTTTATTCCAGGTTAATTAAATTGTTCTGCAAATTCCTCAGATTGCATGCGTGCATACTCCGGGACTGCAAAGTTTAATTTCTTCTTGCAGAATTCGATCCATTCCGGCCCGACCTTATCAAAAATGATATGTTTGTCTCCAAAGATACCGTCGGTAACAACAAACGTTTCGTGCAGGTAAAGGATGGACTCATCCGTTAACAGATTCTCGTCATCATTTAAGGATCCGTTACCAACCGATCGATTCCTCGCATTTTCAAGATTTTCCTTCCACCCGCTAAATTGTCGCAAATCCCGAAGCTTATAGGCTTTGCAATACGTCATCATGATTTTTCCTCCTCTCCACTATGAACAATTTCGCAAACAGCGTGTGCCACTATGCAAAATGTTAACTTTCAAATTTCGCAATGCTCAATCACATCATCATCACGATCATGATGTAAATACGTTATAAAATGGACGGCGGCTCCACTCCAATACTTTCTTTTGGAACCTCTACGTCGAGCTTTTCACCTTTCATATCATAAATTAAAAATTCCCGAAAATCCCGCATCGATGCAAGTATAAGCGCAATGAATACCATAATACCACTACACGTCATATAAATAAGCGGGATATTCTGATTAACCAGGTCGGCGACAATCCCGGAGAGACTCATTGCGATCGGTGTAATGCTTCCCACCAGCGTTGTGAGAACACCAAACACCCGTCCACGAATTTTGCTCGGAGTCGTTACCTGCAAAATCGTGGTTATATTCACCATAATGTAGCCGTTAATCACACCGGCAACTGTTGCAAGACTTGTTGCCAACAAAGGCGACCGGATGAATCCCAGAATTCCATAAGAAGAAGCCTCCAGAACCATGCACGCAATTAAAACAATAGCCCGTCTTCTTTTTTCAACCCGAACAACAGCAGCCATCAAATAACCGACCAAAGCTCCCAAACCATAACCGGCCATAATAAACCCGTACCATTGATCGCCAACCATGAGAAAATCTTCAACGAAAAATGGGAGCAATAAAATAATCGGCGTTGTAAAAAAGCTCATAAGAGCTGAAAGTAAAACAAGTTGCTTTAATCCTTTCTTGTGCCAGATAAAATTAAACCCTTCGATAAGATCCTTTTTAAACTTTTGTATTTCCTCCTTGCCGTTCTCTCTTTCGGGGATATCCTGAGGAATAGTAATAAAATATTCGCTCATTGCAGAAAAAATGTACGATAAGCCGTTAATGAAAAACAGCACCGGCGCTCCCATTATTGTAAAAAGGACACCGCCAAGGCCCTTGCCAAATAATGATGAAATTTGTGTTGAAAATTGTCCCAAAGAATTGGCAGAAGGCAGTTTTTCCTTTGGAACAATATCAGGAATGGAAGCGGAAATTGCCGGGCCGAAAAATGAACTCAACGCCGCATTCAAACCTGAAGTCACAATAATGACAACCACGATCAAATTCGTGTTTTGCGGCCAGAAAAAAGCTACGGCCGCCAAACCAATCACCACCACACCATTTAAAAAATCCGTAAAAACAATAATCCATTTTCTCGAATGCCTGTCGGCAAAAGTCCCGCTAAGCGGGCCAAGAGAAATGGCGACAATACTGGAGACAGCTCCTATCAAACCCAACATCGAAGCTGACTCGGTTGCTCTTTTGATCCATAGCACGGATGCAAGCAAAAACAGTTGCGAACCGATTTTGCTGACAAACTGTCCCTGCCAGAGGAGCACATAATTTTTATTGAATAATTTTGCCGGCTGCTGCATTTTCTTTTCTTTCTTTGTCAATTAAAACAATTATCTCATAAAAACAAGCTTGGCTATTTTTTCAACATTTCCAACTTTTAATTGACAAAAATAGATACCGCTCGAAAAATAAGTTGCATCCCATGTCATCTTGTAACTTCCGGCATTCCTGTTGCCGTTTACCAGCTCTGCTATATGTTCTCCGCCTGAATTAAATACATTCAATGATACCATAGCACTGAATGGTACCTGATATTGAATAACTGTTGATGCATTGAAAGGATTGGGATAATTCTGAACTAACAGAATCGACGTTGGTGCGACAAGTGATATGGATTGCAACCCGGAGTATGTGACGCTTCCGTCTTTGTCTATCATCTCCAGTCTGTAAAAAATACCACCTTGCGTTGGAGCCGGTTTATCCTCAATAGAATAAGAGGTCGATGTGTTTTTCGTTCCTTTTGACGCAACAAATGCAATTGTTTCCCATTCTCCGGCGTTCTTTACACCCCGGAATTTCCGTTGCACATTGTAACCGTAACTGTTCGATTCAGACTGCGTCTCCCAGTATATATGGACAATACCGGCGTTTTGCTGAATTTTAAATGCACTCAATTCAACGGGATTGGAACTCTTTTTATCACGATATTTAATCGTTGTGATTTCACTTCCGCTTGAGCGCAAATTGCTGGTGCCGACAACATAGGTGTAGCCGAAATTATCGACGCAGACATCATTACCGTTGTCATCACTCTCGGCAGAATAGCTATAGCGTTCGACCCACTCCCGGTTTCCCTGGTAATCGTATTTGACGGTTACAAAATCCGCATAGTTGTTTTCGTTCACACTTTTACCTGTAACAAAAATATCACCTGATAAATCCACGCCGACGGCGCTGCATATATCCCACTGATTTCCGGGTCCATTATAACTCGCAACCCAGGCGGTCTCACCCGAAGCATAATACTTGATCGTGACAATATCACTGTTCGGATTAAAGAGTGAATTGCCCAAAGTACCGGTTACAATGATATTTCCCAGGGCGTCAACCTCCACGTCGGCAACATCGTCCTGCTCATCCTGAGGATCATCGTATCGCGCGACCCATAGTTCCTCCCCGGTAGGGCTGTATTTTATCGTCACAATATCCGTAGTTCCGTTATCGCCTGTACTCATTCCCCCAACGACAACATTCCCGTCTTCGTCAGTCGCCACATCAATTCCAAAGTCTTCACCGCTTGCAGGGCCATTATATCTTACAGCCCACAATTGGCGGCCATTGCCATCGTATTTGACGGTGGCAAAATCATTGGCTGTGGAGTTTCCCCAACTGGCGCCGGTTACAAGGACATTGCCTTCGCGGTCAAGAACAAGTGCATTCGCTTCATCGTACTGGTTTCCCGGCCCATTGTAAAAAGCAGCCCATTTTTGTTGCCCATTGCCGTTATATTTCACAGTGGCAAAATCCGGCATTCCTCCAAAACCAGCAGGCATCGATGCTCCGGCAACATAAACATTTCCGTCTTTATCCACGGCAATGGCATTCGCATCGTCATCCAAATGGCCTGGGCCGTCAAAACGGACGACCCATTGCTCATTCCCGGCCGTATCGTATTTTATTGTTACAAAATCCGTAAAGTCGTCACTATTCTCGCTTGTTCCTGTCAGATAGATATTTCCAGCGTCATCCACTGCCAATGCTTCCACTTCATCATCTTTATTTGCATCGCCATTATAGCGAGCAGTCCATTGCAACTCGCCGTTTTTATCGTATTTGAGGGTGACGAAATCCATCCCGGTTCCGTCTCCCATGCTCTCTCCCGTTACAATAACATTTTGATTTTTGTCCACCGCCACAGCTACAGCCAAATCCAGTGCGTTGGCCGTTCCTGAAGAATAATTCGTTACCCAAACCTCACGATCCACATCCTGTGCAAACACCGACCCCAGGGACAGTGTGAACGCGATGATCGAAAAAACCTTCAAAACCTTCATCACTATCTCCTCCTTTTGTTTTGAATGAATGCAGAAGTACAATTTCATAACCGGTTGAAATGGCTACGGAATTATGAATTTATGATCTTACTTGACCTCCATGCACTTTTCCATTGCTGTTTTCAGGTGACCCGCCAAAACTTTTACATTCGGTTGCCACAGCATTGTATTATGGTTACCCGGAACGACTTTTATTTCAACACCACCCCTGACAAATTCACCCCAACCCAAATCATCAGGTTCATATTTCTTGGGCTTGTATTCGGCTGATTTTAACAACAGAATTTTACCATCATAAGGTTTCGCTCTATAATTTCGCCATGCATCCATTTGCACTTTCAGAATATGAACATAATTTCTGAATTGCTCAACAGATAGATCTTTCTGCAATAAGCCGACTTTTTGTGCGCGGGAAAGAACGATTTCCAGTTGTTCGTTATAATCGAGTTTCTTTAGCTTTTTAATATTGAATTTCAATCGTCCCATAAACATGTCGGTCAGAAAGACCGTCTGATCGTCCGGAATATCACCCGGCAAAATGGGGCCCTGATCAAGAATTGCAAACAGGCCTATTTCTTCACCCTGAGCCGTGAGTTGCTGTGTCATTTCATAAACGATAACGACCCCCATGGACCAACTACTGATAAAATAAGGCCCTTTTTTCTGACGAAGACGCATGGCCTTGATGTTGTGCGCGGCCATTTCCTCAATCGTTGTATGCACTTCCGCATCTCCATTCACGCCGCGTGCCTGGATTCCGTAAACCGGCTGATTTTCCCCAAGCGCATTAGCCAGTTCAGTATACCAGTGTACACTTCCTCCCGATGGATGTACGAGAAAGATCGGTAAAGAAGTGTTATTATCCTTAAATTTTACCAACGATGCTGCAAATTCGGATTTTTGTTCTGTACTTTCGCGGATTAATCCGGCCAAACTATGAACAGTCGGATCCTTAAAAAAATCAACCAGTGGAATATCCCTGTCGTATTCTTTTTTAATCCTTGTCAACAACTGAATGGCCATGAGCGAATGGCCGCCAAAATCGAAAAAGTTATCGGTAATGCCGATGGGTTGGACCTGGAGCAAATCCTCCCACAATCCAACAAGCCAGGTTTCCAATTCATCGGTTGCGGGAACGAGATGGCGCTCTTTTACTTCAATCGACATATCAGGCTCGGGTAGCCTTTTTCGATCCACTTTACCATTTGGCGTCAAAGGGAATTGATCCAGAAACATGAATGTACTCGGCACCATATATTCCGGCATTTTGGCTGTGAGGTAAGAACGAAGATCAGCCACGGATGCCTGCACATCCTTATCCCGAATCACATACGCAAGCAATTGATTTGCGGTTTGGCTGCCCCCCGTCTTTCGTGTGCTGACGACAGCATCACGCACGGCCTCATGCTGCGCCAAGACTTGTTCAATCTCACCCAGTTCAATGCGGAAACCGCGCACTTTGACCTGATCATCGATACGACCGAGAAACTCGATATTACCATCCGGGAGAAATGCCGCAAGATCGCCGGTGCGGTACATCCGCGCACCCGGTTCGGTGCTGAAAGGATTGGGAAGAAATTTTTCAGCCGTCAAGTCGGGTCGATTATTATACCCCCGAGCCAAGCCAATGCTGCTGATGCACAATTCCCCGGCAACACCAACAGGCACCGGGTTTAATTTCCGATCAAGAATATACAGTTTAGTGTTCGAGACAGGCCGTCCGATCGGAATACTTTTTCGGTCGGGCGAAACACTTTCTACAACGTAACTCGAAACACCCACAGTTGATTCGGTCGGGCCATAGGCATTGACAAATCTTCTGCCGTGCGACCATAAAGCAGCCATTTCTATGGAACAGGGTTCACCGGCAGAAACAATGGTTTCAAGACCGGGCACTTCTTGCGGAGAAAGCAACGCAAGTATCGAAGGCGGCAAAGTAACGACGGTAATTTTTTTATCCCTGAACAATTGTGCAAGTTTTGCGGGGGACATTAAAGTTTCGCGTTGTGCCAGATAAAGAGACGCACCGGAATGCAATGCCATAAAAATTTCCGAAACCGAGGCGTCGAAACTAAAAGAAGCGAATTGCAACACTCTGCTGTCCGGGCGGACCTGAAAATCGGCGATTTGCGCATGCGTCAAATTGCACAGCCCGCGATGCCGCAACAGCACGCCTTTCGGCTTTCCTGTAGAACCCGAAGTATAAATAATGTAGGCCAAATTTTCCGGTTCCACGTTGACATGCGGGGGTGTATCAGGCAGCAAATTAATGGGAATCCATTCCTTGTTGAGAAGGATGAGATCGGCATTGGTTAGCGGCAGTTTATCGCTCAATTGCGAATTCGAGAGAATTATTTTAATGTCGGCGTCCCTGATCATATAATCCAGGCGCTCTTTTGGATAGGCCGGGTCCAACGGCACATAAGCTGCCCCGGCTTTCAAAACAGCGAGCAAACCGACAATCATTTCCACGGAACGATCGAGACAGATACCGACGCGGTCTTCAAGCTTTACCCCGGAACTCACCAGATAGTTCGCCAGCCTGTTTGCCTGCACATCCAGTTCATGATATGAAAGTTGTTGTTCACCGGAAAAATCCGCAGAAGCCACAGTACGGCTTTCATCGACAAGTGGAATCAAAGCTGAATAATCGACAACCTCGGCCAGCAGCGCAGGAGCGTCCGGCGTCTTCCGAACCTGTTCTTCAAAAATTTCATGAGCACAATAACTGAAATAAAAATCGGATTCCGTTTGGTTCCAATCGCAGGCCAGTTTTCTCACTTCTTCAGCCGTTATCATTGGAATTTCTGCAATTCCCTGGTCCGGGTGGACAGCGACATGATCCAACAAGTTTTTAAAATGGGTGATCATTCTGCCGATCGTACCTTCGTTGAACAAATCGGTGTTAAACTGGAATGATCCGTCAAGGCCCTGCGCACCTTCCTGAATGGTCAAAATAAGATCAAACTGAACGGTATTGTTTTCAGCGTCGATCGGTCGCATTTCAAGATCAGACAATTGAAAAGCACCAACCGGTGCATTCTGAAAAACGAGCATAACCTGGAAAAGCGGTGTATGGCTCAAGTCCCTCTCCGGCTGCAGCACCTCAACCAATTTTTCAAAAGGCACGTCCTGATGTGCGAAAGCACCCAAAGACATCCTGCGTACCCGCCGCAGTAATTCTGTAAAAGCAGGATTACCGGAAAGGTCGGTTCGGAAAACCAAAGTATTTACAAAAAAACCAATCAGCTTTTCTGTTTCCAGACGGTTTCTGTTGGCAATGGGAGAGCCGACATTGATATCATCCTGTCCTGAGTAGCGATAAAGAAGCATCTGAAATGCGGCCAGCATCAGCATAAAAGGTGTCACGCCATGCTTCGCACTTAGCTCCACAAGAGATTTACTGAGATCAGCATTAATACTGAAATATTTTCTGGAGCCATTAAAAGTTTTCATAGCCGGACGCGGCCGGTCCGTAGGCAATTCCAAAACAGGAGGACTGCCTTCCAATTGATTACGCCAATACGCAATCTGTTTTTCCAGAACTTCTCCCTGCAGCCAGTTTCTTTGCCAATAACTAAAATCCGCATATTGAACGGGAAGCTCCGGCAATGGCGATTCTTCGCCTTTTACAAACGCCTGGTAAAGCGTGGCAATTTCGCCGATAAATATACCGATAGACCAACCGTCGGAAACGATGTGGTGCATGGTGATAATGAAAACATGTTTATCCCGATCCAGCTTTACCAATTTGGTCCGCACCAGCGGCCCGGCATAAAGGTCGAAAGGTTCACCCATTTCCGCAACAGCAAGCTTTTTAACTTCATTTTCCTGTACCTCTGCAGAAAACACAGAAAGATCAATTTTTTCAATTTGAAATCTGGCCTCATCGTCGATGATTTGCACCGGTGTGCCGTCGTCTTTTAATGCAAAAGTTGTCCTCAACACTTCGTGCCGTCGCACAATTTCCAATAAACTTTTTTCAAGCGCTGCAATATCAAGCGCCCCGGTCAGGCGAACAGCTTCCGTCAGGTTAAAAGTTGTTGTCCCGGGATCAAGCTTGTCCAAAAACCACAGCCGCTGCTGCGAAAAAGAGAGCGGTAAGTCCTGATCCCGCGAGACCGGTTCGATCGACGGTGCGGCAACGCCCTGGCCCAAAAGTTTCAGTTCCTCTATCTTTTCGGCCATGCTTTCAATAAACGGACTTTCAAAAATTGCTGAAATGGGCAGGTCAATAATGAATGCTTCGCGAATCCGCGAGATCAACTGGGTAGCCAAAAGCGAATGACCACCGGATTCAAAAAAGTTATCATAAATGCCGATGCGTTCAATTCCAAGTGTCTCCGCCCAAATATCTGCGAGCATTTCCTCTGTCTCATTTCGCGGCGCCACGTATTCCGTTTTTGCTCTCATATCCTTTTCAGTGGGCAAAGGCAGCGCTTTTCTATCAATCTTGCCGTTTGGAGTGAGTGGAATTTCATCGAGGCGAATGAAGCCGGACGGCAGCATATATTCCGGCAGCTTGCCGTGCAGAAATGCGCGCAACTCGTCGTCGCTCACCTGTCGGTCTGGTTTTTCGACAATGTAAGCCACCAAAAGCGCACCACTCTTGCGGCCGGGCAGTTGGCGAACGAGAACAACAACCTCATGAATCGCTTGGTGTTGGATGAGCACCTGCTCGATTTCACCCAACTCAACCCTGAACCCGCGTAGCTTGACCTGATGATCGATTCTGCCGAGAAATTCAATATTTCCGTCCGGCAGAAAACGGGCGAGATCGCCGGTTTTGTATAGGCGATCACCCGGCATGTCACTGTAGGGATTCGGTACAAACTTTTCGGCAGTAAGATCGGGACGATGATAATAGCCGCGTGCCAGATTCACCCCGGCAATATGCAGTTCACCGGGCACGCCAATGGGCACGAGATGTCCATGCTTATTAAGAATATACAATCGCACATTGCCAATCGGCTTGCCAATCGGCATAGAGGGTCTGTCCGGAATTTCATCCACATGAAAGCTGGAAGCACATACGGTGTTTTCTGTCGGCCCGTAAGCATTCAGGAAGCGACGGTTTACAGACCATTTTTCCGCCACTGCTTTGGAACAGGCCTCACCGGCAGACACCAGTGTTTTCAGATCATCGAAACCTTCATTACTCAACACGGACAGAACGGACGGCGGCAAAGTGATTGTGGTAATTTTGTTTTCTTTCAGGAATCCGCTCAAATCCGGGCCGGGCATTATTTTTTCTTTTGGAGCAAGATAAAGCGCTGCACCGCTGATGAGCGTGGTAAATATTTCGGAAACCGAAGCATCGAAACTGAACGAAGCAAATTGCAAAGCCCGGCAGTTTTCGTCCAATTGAAAATCCTTGATCTGCTCCAAAGTCAGGTTAACCAGGCCGCGATGCTGCAACATCGTCCCCTTGGGTCTGCCGGTTGAACCGGAAGTATAAATCATGTAAGCGAGATTTTCAGGGACTGTCAGATTTTTGGGGTTTTCGCTGGAAAATGATTCAATTTTGTCCCATTCAGCATCCAGAGAAATTTTATGAATTTCATCTCCTGGAAATTTTTCCGCAAGCGCATCTTGTGTCACGAGAATATCAATACCCGCGTCTTGCAGAATGTATGTGATTCGCTCCTCAGGATAAGCCGGATCAATGGGCACGTAAACACCGCCCGATTTCAAAACGCCCAGCAAACCGACGACCATTTCAACGGAACGATCAACGGAAATGCCGACCAGTTTTTCGGGCTGCACACCCTGGCCACGCAAATAATGCGCGAGCTTGTTAACGCGCTCATTGAGCTGTGCAAAAGTGAGGGTCTCATTTTCAAAAACAACCGCCGACGCATCAGGTGTTGCCGCAACACGATTTTCAAACAATTCGTGAATACATTTGTCTGCAGGAAACGGAATTTCCGTTTTGTTAAAATCCCGCAGAATGTGAACACGTTCTTTGTCGGAAATAAGCAAGAATTCGGAAATATGCAACTGAGGTTCGTTAACAATGCGATGCAGCAGAAATCTGAAATGATCCAGCATTCGCACGATCGTCTCATGTTCAAAAAGGTCTGTATTGTATTCCAACTCCGCCATGAGACCATCTTCCATTTCGGCCATAACCAGAGTAATGTCAAACTTGGCAGTGCGTTCATCCGCTTCGATAACCTGCATTTTCAAAGAAGGCAGTTGCATGGACTGACTTCCACGCGGCGTATTTTGCAGCACAAACATAGCCTGGAACAGAGGCGAATGACTCATATCCCTGTCAGGCTGTAACTCGTCCACCAGACGCTCAAACGGCAAGTCCTGATGAGCGTATCCTCCCAGGGTCATTTTGCGAATTTGTTCCAGCAGATCGATAAAAGTCAGGTCATCCGAAAAATCGGCTTTAAGAACCAGAGTATTAACAAAGAAACCGATCAATGCCTCTGTTTCCGAATGGGTACGATTGGCAATAGGAGAGCCGACGAGAATTTCATCCTGATGGGTGTAATGGTGCAACAAAGTTTGGAACGCAGCCAGCAGCGTCATAAAAAGCGTGGCGCCGTGTTTCCGGCTCAAATAATTCAGTCCCTGTGAAATATCATTCGGCAACTCGGAGGCAACGAAAGCGCCGTTAAACGTTTGCATGGGCGGACGCGGATGGTCGGTCGGCAAATCCAATATCGGCGGATTGACGCCGATCGTCTTTTTCCAGTATTGTAATTGTTGTTCCAGCACCTCATCTTTTAACCAGTTCCGCTGCCAAGCCGCATAATCGGCGTATTGAACGGGTAATTCAGGAAGAGGCGAACCTGCACCACGGCTGAAGGCCTCATACAGCACCCCGACTTCTTTCATTAAAACACCGGTTGACCAACCGTCGGACACAATATGATGCATGGTGAAGAGAATGACATATTCATCCTGTCCTGTTTTGATAAGACCTGTGCGGAACAACGGACTTTTGTCAAGCTTGAACGGCTGCATCGCATCGTTTGTCACCAGGCGAAGCGTTTCCTTTTCCTGCTCATCGCCCTGCAGATGGGTGAGATCGGTTATTTCCAGTTTGATTTTTAGTTGCGGTTGAATGACCGCAACGGGACGGCCGCGTTCATCCTTAAAAATAGTACGCAATACTTCATGACGGCGAATGATTTCATTGATGCTGTTTTCCAGAGCCGTAATATTCAACGAACCGGTCAATCGAATGGCAGCCGGTATATTATAAAAGGGATTATCCGGGGCAAGCTGATCAAGGAACCAGAGGCGCTGCTGGGAAAATGAAAGCGGTAATTCGCCGTCACGCGGAATTCTTTTCAGCGGCGGTGCAGCCGGGCCATCGGCTTGCATGCGCGCTTTTTCAATGTGGATCAATAGGGAAGCAATCGTTGGCGCCTCGAACAATGCACGCAGCAGCAATTCTACCTTGAATGTGTCGCGAATGCGCGAAACGACTTGCGTCGCTAAAAGGGAATGACCTCCCAGTTCAAAAAAGTTATCGTGAATACCGACTTTTTCCAGGTTTAAGATGTCCTGCCACAGTCCCGCAAGCAATTCTTCTTCTCCGGTTCGCGGAGCAACAAATTCTGATTCCACCTGCAAAGCAGTGTAATCAGGTTTCGGCAATGCTTTGCGATCGATCTTTCCGTTAACGGTTAAAGGAAACGCGTCCAGTGTTACAAACGCGGCAGGTACCATATAATCCGGCAATTGATCCTTTATGAATATTCGCAAATCATCGACAGAAAGTGTAGCTTCGTTCGCGGGCGTAAAATAGGCAACCAGCCGCTTGTCGCCGGGCGTATCTTCGCGGACGACAGTAATAACATTTTCCACACCTTCCATCTGTTGAAGGACCGATTCGATTTCTCCCAATTCAATTCGATAGCCGCGGATTTTGACCTGGTTGTCAACGCGCCCAAGAAAAATGAGATTCCCCTCATTAAGATAGCGAACGAGATCACCTGTTTTATACATGCGCGCGCCAGATGACTCGCTGAAAGGATCGGGCAGAAAGCGTTCGCCGGTAAGATCGGG
>JAADGR010000009.1 GCA_013152225.1 Calditrichota bacterium | reverse complement strand
TTAACAAGCGAAATGGAAGTTATACAAACTTTCACGTGATAATCCTGCTTCACGCGCTATTTGTGACATGCCTTTGGCACGAGCAATGTCACCTAGTGCTTTTGCAATAAATGCTGCATCTCCATCCGCTTCTTCAAAACATGCTTCAAGATAAGCGGCCATTTCTTCCGGCGTCCGGAGATGTTCAGCGGGGTCGTAATGGGTAGTAATAGTTTTAGTCATCAGACGATTACCCCCACGTATTTCGGACACTTTTTGAGTGAACTGTGAATCCTTGAAAAAATTATGGCATTAATATCGGATAGATATGATTTTCCATGTTGTGCGTTTAGCTTAGCTTGGGAATGCACCAAGCTAAACGCACAACAATTTTTGGCTATTTTGCCTTGGCTAATCGGCTGCTCTTAAAATCGCTATTGATATAACATCTTGTAATTAATGTTTTTATTGATAGCATCTTATCTGCGGACTACTTTTTGAACTACCATATTCAATGCAGGATATCAGAAAAAAAGTGAAAATCAGGCGATTTTTTGGAAAATATTGTTGCGGTTAGCATGGTGCTTTTTTACTTGATTTGTTGCGATTAGGGTGGTATAATATGCGTCATGATTCTATCACAAAACAGCAGATCTTATTTCGAGTTGTTACAGGCAAAGGTTTCACAGTCCATGGCGCGATACGCCAGGCCTACGCCCTATTTTCTGGATGATGATCCGGTTATCTCAAATTATGAAGTCATCCGGGAGGTGTGGTTCGATGGCTCACCCATTAAAACGGTATGTCAACGGCATGGACTATCTCGATCTCAGTATTATGAAAAGGAAGATCGATTTGTGGAACATGGTCTTCCGGGACTGTTCCCTGAGATCAAAACGCTTTCATTGTCGAAGGAATTGGAGCGGTTGGTCATCATGGCCGGCAAGGCGAGACCTTCCCTGCCTCAACAGTCCATCCTGCGGATAGCGGAAGCAGTTCCCGTTACTCAAGAGCTTGCCGGCATGGAGCCTGTTTCACAAATATTGGCATCATACGGTCGGTCTGTCTCTAATCGACCCGTGGATATTGCATTCTGGTCTCGCATACAGCGTACACTCAATCAGCTGGCTCGACTGAAACAGGGCTCGATGAAAGGGCGTGATAAGAAAAAACGACGCAGGACTTTCTTCCATGATAATGATTTGTACCACAAACGTTTGGAGTTCCTGAGAGAGATTTTTTTTCATCAACCGGTTGGGCTCAAAGACCTTTGTTTACAGTACGGCATATCGCCAACGAGCTATTATCGTTTGGTAAGAGACTATCGGGTCTTTGGCCCATGGGCTATTATTCCGGGCAACCTTCCCGGCAAAGAGACCATGAGCAATGAAACGGAACTGAGCATTATTTTACAGAAGCTTCGTCATCCCCATTGGTCTGCCCAAAAGGTCGTCAAGGTTCTGAAATTGAGATGTTCAAGGTATTCCGTCAACAGGGTATTTTCCCGATGGTCGCTGACAGACAGGAATCGCCTGCCGGTAGCATTGGATCAATTCTGCTCTGAGGAGATCATTAGCGCTAAGCCGTTTACGCCCCTGACGGCTGCCTATCATTTGTACGGTGAAACATCCCTGCTGAAATCCCGTCGTATTAACCGACAGTTCGAAGAGCTATGCAGGAAAATGCGCACCCATGCATATCAATTGTGTGATCCCGGTCCTCTTCTTTTGGCGCCGTTTGTAAACGAGCTGGGGATTGTACAGGCCATGGAGAGCTATGGTCCCGCCCGATTACGGGGAAAAGATATCAGCAATCTTGCTCTATTGAATGTATTCCGGATATTAGGAGGATATCGACGTATTAATCACTTGAGCGATAACCGGGACCGATCTGTTGCTTTTGCCAGTGGGCTTGGCATGTTTGGGTCTCGTTCGAGATATTATGAGGACACGCTTGAATTCAAATTTGACCAGATTCACTCTTTGCGATGCGATCTGATAAGTCGTGCCAGGGAATTAGGACTTATCCAGGGGAAAAAGATTGCTTTTGATTTTCATTTCAAGAAGTTTTTTGGTAAACATAGTAAAGAGAAAGGCTTTGGCAAAGGTCCTGACAAGGCGGGAAATTTGGTTCCCGGATTCAGGCCCCATGTAACGTGGGATCTGGTTGCCAACACGATTCTTTCGATGAATTACTACCATGGCGGCGTTAGAGCGCCAAGCATTCTGGAGCAGTATTGTGAGGAGCAGATTTTTCCTCTTTTTGATCCACGGGCGATCCGGGAAATTTATATGGATTCGGAGTATACCAAAGAAGCCAGTCTGCAGTATTTTAAACAAGAACGCTGTCCCAATGGCGATGTTTTTCTTTGCCTGAAAAAGAACAAACAGATCAAAAAGCTTATTGCTCCCGCTCTGGTATCGGAGGGTTGGGAAAAACGTGATGAGCAGGATGAGTTTAAAGGCATCGATGTGACGCTTCCGAAAACAAAACTTCCGTTAAGAATCGTCATTTTAAGAGACTTGGAAACCCGCAAAAACATACGATGTTTTGGGAGTACAAATACTCGCCTGACGTCTACGGATTTGCTTCAGAAATACCGCTATCGCTGGTTAATTGAAAATGGATTGAAAGACTTGGTTTACAGCTATTTTTTAGACGAGATATACGGCAGCGACCCACAGAAGGTTGAATTTGAGTTCTACTGCGCTATGATTGCCAGGTTGACCTACGAGTACTTCCTGAAAGAACTGGGAGGCGAACACTTTCATCACCAGGATGGCAACAAGACGACACTGCAAAAGATGCGCAACTTATTTTTTGAAAAACGAAATTTTACTTTGGAGCAGAATTCAGATAACAATTTTGTCCTGACCATTCTTGATACCGGCGGGAATGATTTGGAACAACGGATTGCCGCCATGCTCGCCAAACGGATGGAGCAAGGAAAAAACAAAGTGCTATGGTGGGGCAATAGAGGCTTGGTCCTCAGGTTTAACAATCAATACAAATCTTAGGAAGTGTCCGGCCAAGGTCACGAAAAAGTGTCCGGAAAAGAGGGGTGGAATCGTCTGATCAAGGATAAATACCATGAAAATACAAGTCTCCATCGGCGAAGTCATG
>JAADGR010000494.1:2354-21838 GCA_013152225.1 Calditrichota bacterium | reverse complement strand
GTACATGCCCCCGGACGCACAAATCTCATTGGTGAACACACGGATTATAATGGTTACCCGGTTATGCCGATGGCAATTAACCGGGATATTCTCGTATGCGCTTCTGCTCATGAAAAAAATGTTATCAATATTTCCAATATCGATGAGCAATTTGCTGCGCGGTCTTTTTCCATCGATGAAAACATACAGCCGTACGCAGGGGGTGACTGGGGGAACTATGTCAAGGCAGCTATAGCCGGTTTGCTTCCGATTGTCCGTGAGAAAAATGGGCACGCAATTGGCTTCAATGCGGTTTACTCCGGCATCATTCCACCAGCAGGCGGACTATCTTCCTCCTCAGCAATGGTTGTAGCATCGGCGCTGACATTTCTGCATGCAAATAATGTGGAAATTCCTAAAATTGAATTAGCGGAAATCCTTGCACGGGCGGAACGGTTTGTCGGAACAGAAGGCGGCGGCATGGATCAGGCCATCTCTCTGGTGGGAGAAAAAAACAAAGCTGTGAAAATAGACTTTTTCCCTCTGCGTGCCGTCCCCCTTTCCCTGCCAAAAAATTATGAAATCGTAATTTGTAATTCTCTGGTGCGCGCACCAAAAACTGAAGCGGCCATGCTGGAATATAACCGCAGACCTGTTGAGTGCCGTCTCGCCGCAGCGCTCATCGCAAAAAACCTGGAAAATATTTCCGCACACCGGACACCGACACAGCGGCTTGTCGATGTCGATCAACATAAAATCGGTGTGGATGGGCAAACTTTTGAAAAAGCAGTGATACAAGCTCTTAATCCGCCTGTTCTTTCCGCTGAACAAGTGCGGGAAAAACTGGCTCTGTCGCAAAATGATTTGAATGAAAAATATCTTCGCTTAAAATCAGGAAAGCTTTTTGTCCCCCCGGCGGATGGCTTTAAAGTCGGCCTTCGTTATGAACATGTGCTCAGCGAAGCACATCGTGTTGAACAAGCGGCGCAAGCACTGCAGAGTGGCGATGTTGCAGAATTTGGAAAATTGATGAACGCTTCCCATGAAAGCTGCCGCTCAAATTATGAAATCAGCACTCCCGAGTTGGATAAACTCGTGGAAATCGCCAGGGATCATGGAGCGATCGGGGCGCGGTTAACCGGGGCCGGATTTGGCGGCTGCACGGTGAATCTCGTTCCCCAAAACGATGTCGATGCCTTTATCCAAGGTGTTATCAAAGATTATTATCAGGATTATTTGCCCGCGGCCAGACCGGACATTCAATTCAAAGAAAAAAATCTCAAAAGCATTATCTTTTCCAGCAGCGCCGTTGCCGGGGCCGAAGTTATGGAGGAGTGATGTAAGATGGGAGACCGGAAGCCGGAGAACGAAAACCGGAGATAGGGAGTTGGGGTCTTGATCATTTAGTCGCAGAAGTGTACGGGACATGATCTTTTCATACAACAACCAACGGATCGAGTGATCGGCTACGCTTTTTAGGAAAACAACAATTCATTAATCAGAGTCATTCTCACGAGAAAAAAGAGTGAATATCGGCCATGCTGCCGATGAAAAAAAATGCATATTGGTCGGATAGCCGTAAATCGAATTGACCAGAACACCTTTTTCAAGAAGCAGATAATTCAGGTTGCGCTTTTACGCCGCAATGGCCAGACTTAAACCAATCGGCCCGGCACCTATAATAACAACATCATACATTCTTGTTCTCCTAAACTTTTTCCATACATCCGGAGCCCCTGTTCGCGGTACTCGTTATTAACTCTCGGTCTTTTAAAAAGACTTGTTACTCTCAAACATGCGCAACAGACCTTCCTCTGTGCTCAACATTTTTGTTGTCAATACAGATTTCGCTTTATCAATTGAAAAAGAAACATCTGCAGGTCTTGGGGCGAGCGGTTGAAAGTCGTACATCGATGTTGGTTGAAGCAAACCGGGGTTATATCCACCCAGAGAACAAAGCTGTAACCCAAAGTTGTAACGATCAATCCGGTTGGCACCGCCCAGATGCAGCGTGCCGATGAAATCCGAATGCGCCAGTTCGAGAAGCATCTCCGCTAAATTTCCAGCATAAATTGGCGTACGAAACTGATCGGTGTACAGCGGCACAGTTTGATTTTTTCTCAACCGCATCTCCATCCAGTTGGAAAACGAGGAGCCGCCGCCCCGGGAACGGCCGTAAATGAGAGCTGCCCTGGCAATCACATGGTTTTTGCATAAGAGATGAACACTGTTTTCAGTTTTCAGCATCGGTTTTGTTTTTTCCGTAAACGGCGAGAGGCGAAACCGGATCGCTTTCCGCATAAAACCCGGTTTTGCCGTCAAAGACCATATCACTGGAAACAAAGATAAATCGCGCACCAAGTGCTTCAGCGGCCTGTGCAAGAAATTCTGTTGCCGCAACATTAATTTTTTCAGCAGCCTGAGGATTTTTTTCGCATTCGTCCAGATTGCTGTTGGCCGCGGTGTGAATAATAACATCAGGTCGAAATTCATCAAGACACTTTTGCACGGCCTGGAATGCGGTCAGATCAAGCTCACACCAATTTTGACCCCTATTTTTCGGCGGATGATGATGAAAAGTAGCGAACACTTGCCAGCGATCCTGCGCCTGATGGAAAATATGCCCGCCTAAAAAGCCGCTTGCGCCTGTTAAAAGTAATTTTTTCTTACTAATTGCACTGCCTCATTGGGAAAGTATTTATTGCCTCTGATGTGTGAAAAACATTTCAATATACATTTTTCTACTCATTTTGCAAGCACCAATGTACGATAAATATCTTTAGCCGGAAAAATTCGACGCCCGGGTTTTCGGGATACAGGACACCAAGTATTTTGAGGTTGAAATTTACACGGCAGTTCATTAATTTGCAACTACGATCATCATTGGAGAAAAAAAAGGTTCAGATGAAAAGCAGATATTACATTTTATTTTTATTGCCTCTTTTCCTGTTTTGCAGAAAAGAAAACACATCAACAACACAAATCGTCCCACCCGCGAAAAAAGAACAAAAACAATATATTCGCAAAGAAGGTCAGGTCAAGTACGGCGACACGCTGGAAAGAATCCTTTTGCGGGAACATGTAGCCAGGCCAACTGCTTTCAAAATAATCAGCGCTTTTGTGCAGGTGTTTGATGTCCGCCGGATTAAACCGCGAAAAAAATACGCCGTCCTTTCGGACTCGAGTCGCGCAATAAAAGGCTTTGAATATTTTGCCGAAAAAGAGCAAACAGTTAAAGTGCTCTCCGATTCATCGGGACGCTTTATGGCTGTTTTAAAAAAAGTACCGCTGATTACGAAAATCAAAAGTATCTGCGGCACTGTTGAGACAACTCTTTATGATGCAATTCTGAATCTCGGGGAGACACCGGAATTGATCGTCGCATTCAGTGACGTCTTCCAATGGGACGTGGATTTTTTCATCGATCCTCGCCGGGGCGATGAATTCAGAATTGTTTACGAAAAAATTTATGAACTTGATCCGAACAAACCGGACAGTCTTGGTGAATTTGTGCGCTATGGAAAAGTTTTAGCAGGGCAATACAATCTGAACCATCATCCGCTCATTGCCATTTATTTTAACAATGCACCAAAAAGCAGCGGCTATTATGATCCGGACGGGAAATCCTTTCAGAAAACTTTTCTAAAATCGCCTCTCAATTATCGCCGCATCAGTTCCTATTTTACCGGTGCACGCTACCACCCCATTCTAAAAAAAGTTCGTCCTCACTACGCTGTCGATTATGCTGCGCCCAAAGGAACGCCTGTCTCCGCCGCAGCCGATGGAACAGTCATCGAAAAAGGCTATAACCGCGGAGTTGGCAATCACATTAAAATTCGCCACACAAACCCGCATTATGTTACGCTTTATGGCCACCTCAGCAGGTTTGCAAAGGGAATACGTAAAGGTGCAAAAGTGAAGCAGCGTGATGTGATTGGCTATGTGGGTATGACCGGGCTGGCAACCGGACCGCATTTGCACTATGCATTCTACGAAAACGGTCATCCCATTAACCCGCTAAAAATAAAAAATACGTCCGGTGATCCGATTTTAACTGAAAATCAAAAACGGTTCGAAAGCGTTAAAAAGGATATGCTCATCCGTCTTATGGACGCGCGAGTGCTCCGTTTTCGCAGTCCTTATGCTTATCTCCACCCCTCGCAATTCGGCCTGGGAAGAGTCGGTATGGCAACACCATAACTGCCTGTAAAGCATGAGATTGCTTCGCTCCACTCCGTTTCGCTGGCAATGACATGGTTAAGTATTATATATTTGACTTTGGCCGCCGCTTTCCATACAAAACTGCACACGGGGCATTTTTAGTAACCAACTGATTCAATTGCTTGCACCACAATGCTGCAAACGTTCGGCAGCTTTTTGCGCCGTCCACATCCACTTTATCAGGAAAAGCTGCATACTCGCAGAAAAGATCGCAAAACTTTATTTTTGAAGTCGTAACGCCGGCATTCTTTTCATCGTTTTCCATCTTGTTCCCAATTCTGATTGTAAGATTATTTCCTCAAGTTTAAAACTAATCAAAATAAAGTTCGTTCACAACGATTTTCTCAACTAGTGTGTAAAATCTCAGTGACGGATGGTCAAAATGGCGATTTGAGAAAAGAATGACGCGCCAAGATAATCAAGCATGTCACTCCGGCGAATGCCAAAGCCCTATAGAAACAATGGTTCGGAGATTCCGGTATGCGCCGGAATGACTCGTGCAAGCGGTTTTGTACAATCTGGAATAATTTTTTCACCAGTAAGTGATGTATTGGAATTTTTTCTTGCATTTTGTAATAATATTCTTATATTTGTCTAAACATGTTTGTTTTACAAACATGTCTGCAATTACAGTTCCATATAACCGATCACAGGGACTGTTGGTCGTTGCATAAAGAAATTGGATAGCGTGAATTTCATTACCATAAATTCTTCAAATACATGATTACCGATCTCACTAAAAAACTTGATAAAATCTTTCACGAACGCGCACGGCTTGGCGTCATGTCCATTCTTGTTGCTTCGGATAAAGACGTTTCATTTTCCGAACTGCTTCATGGCCTGGAACTGACACGCGGGAATTTGAGCGTCCACATCAAGATACTTGAAGACAACGGATATGTTAAATCGAAAAAAGAATTTGTCAACCGAAAGCCCCGCACAACATTTCGGGTGACAAAAGCCGGGCGAAAAGCGTTCGAGGAATACCTCAAACTATTGGAACAAATCGTTAAAAATGTCAACGGATAATAAAATGAAACAAGAAGAAGCATTGGAACAAATCAGACTCATCCGGGAAATGATGCAAAAGGCATCCCACAGATTTCTTTTCTCGCCCTGGCAATGGATTGAATGGGGCATTCTTATCATCATCGGATACCTTGCCACGAACTGGCTGCAAAATCATGGTCAACCCAACCACATCATCATTTTATGGATTTTCATCTTTATTGTCGGAGCAGCGCTGGAAAGCTATATCTGGATGGTTGCCGCCCGCCGACGCGGGATAGAACCGTTTAATGCCTTCATTGTCAAGCTATGGGCAGTTGCATTCGCGATTATGACGATGAGCATTATCCTCTCATTTATATTCATTGATCTGAGACAAGCTCTATACATCCCCGGACTCTGGCTGATGACCATGGGAGTTGTGATGGTGACCTTTTTCATTTTGGCAGAGCGCAAAGACTTGCTTCTTTTTGGGGCAGCGCAAATGGTTGGCGGCATTCTGGCTGTATCATTGTTGCTGGAGCATTCTCTGCTTGTTGGGGCGGTATTTTTTGGAATCGGGGCGCTGATTCATGGAATTTATTCGTTATTAAAAATGAAACATTTATGAACAATAATGGAGAAAAAAATGAGAACACTATATTCCGCAGTACTTTGTATCTGCCTGTTGCTGTCGGCCAGCCAAAGCTATGCAAAGACGCCAAAAGACATCGTGAAAAAAGCGAACGATCTCTGGCACGGCAAAAGCAGCATTTCCGAAGGTTCAATGACAGTGATCCGTCCCGGCTGGTCGCGCACCATTTCGACAAAGTCATGGATGCTGGAACCAGACTATGCAATGATTTTAATCACCGGGCCGGCAAAGGACAAAGGGACTGTGACACTGAAACGCAAGAACGAAATCTGGAACTGGATTCCCGCGGTGCAGCGTGTGATTAAAATCCCGCCGTCCATGATGCTGCAACCGTGGATGGGATCCGATTTCACCAATGATGATTTGGTGCGCGAATCTTCGATAGTGGATGATTATACGCACAGTTTAATCGGCGAAGAAAAAATCGGCAACTATGATTGCTACAAAATAAAGCTGGTTCCCAAACCGGAAGCCGGTGTCGTCTGGGGAAAGGTTCTGATGTGGATTTCAAAAAAAGGATACCTGGAATTAAAGACCGAATTTTATGACGAAGACGGTTCTTTGGTAAAATCAATGATCGGCAACAAGATTAAAACAATGGGCGGAAGAACCATTCCCACACATTTGGAAATGATCCCGGCAAACAAACCGGGTAAAAAAACAGTGCTGGATTATAAATCTATAACATTTAATGTGAAAATTAAACCTTCATTTTTCTCTGAGAGAAATATGAAACGAGCAAGGTAAATAAATTTATCTGGAATTTTCGAAATTATAGAATCAAAGAGATTGTCAAAATTAAATCTCACCCCGAAAGGAATTTAATATGTACTTGTCATTAAGCTGGCGAAATTTATGGCGAAATAAAAAACGGACTATCATTGCCGCAACTTCCGTGTTTCTTGCCGTCCTTGTCGCCGTTGTGATGCGTTCAATGCAAAACGGATCCTATGCTTATATGATCCGTTCGTCGGTAAAATTTTATACCGGCTACCTGCAAGTGCAGGGAAAAGGTTATTGGGAAAATCGCTCGCTGGATCGCAGCATTGTTATTGATGAAAAACAGCAAAAAGAGATTTTGCAAATTCCCCACATCACTTCCATTGTGCCAAGATTGGAAGCTTTTTCGCTGGTTTCCTTTGAAAAGGTCACCAAAGTGGCGCAAATCACCGGCATCGATCCGGAAGCAGAAAATAACATGACCGATTTGAAAAAAAGACTGGTGCAGGGGAACTATCTAACGGATATGCCAGGGGGCGTATTGATCGCGCAAGGTTTAGCCAATATGCTTAAAATCGGTATTGGTGACAGTGTTGTGCTTTACGGACAGGGATATCACGGCGTCATTGCCGCGGCAAGGCTGCCGGTTGCCGGCATTGTCAAGTTCCCGATTGCAAAGATGAATAACGCTATGGTGTTCCTGACGCTGACCAACGCTCAAAATACATTTTCAGCTTATGGCAGAATAACATCATTGGCGATCATGCTCGACAACATCAAAAACCAAGCACACGTTTATAATTCGTTAAGCTCAATGTTAGGTGGGCAATATACGCTTATGACCTGGCAAGAAATGATGCCCGATCTGGTACAGGGTATCGAACTGGATAACGCAAGCGGATTGATCATGCTGATTATTCTTTACATTGTCATTGCTTTCGGTATTTTCGGCACCGTCATGATGATGACCACAGAGCGAGCAAAAGAGTTCGGCGTTTTGGTATCAGTAGGAATGCAAAAAACGAGACTCATCTGGGTAACGACATTAGAAACCGCTTTTCTTGCCTTCCTGGGTGCGATCTCCGGTGCCGTGTTTAGCTTGCCGGTTATCACTTATTTTCATTACCACCCAATACCCATTACCGGCAATGCTGCGCCGGTGTTTGAGTTATTGGGCGTGAAACCCATTTTCTATTTCAGCACGGATCCGTGGCTCCTCATTAACCAGGCAATCGTTGTTTTGCTCATTGCGCTGGCCACGGCCCTGTATCCCATCTTCTTCATCAAACAACTGCAGCCGGTACAGGCAATGCGAAGCTAATTAAGGAGAAAAAAAGATGATAACATCTCTCGCGTGGAAAAATATCTGGAGAAATAAGAAACGCAGTCTCATCATTATTCTTGCTACCGCCCTGGGGTTGTGGGGTTGCCTTTTGGCGGGTGCAATCTGGATGGGATGGGGCGAATCAATGGTCGATACGGCGATTGATCGTGATCTGTCGAATATCCAGATTCATAAAAAAGGATATACTCAGAATAAAGAGGCGACAAATTTCATTCCCGACGGATTTCGAATTATCAAAGAAACACAAAGCATTGCGGGCGTAAAAGCCGTTTCCGGCAGGACGCTCATAGATGGTATGGCTTCCTCGCCAATTTCGACCTTTGGAGTGAAAATTGTGGGCATTGTTCCAGCACAAGCAAAAAAAGTGACGGATATTTATAACCGGCTTGTAGAAGGTAACTATTTTGCGGGAAACGGCAGGAATCCAATTGTTATCGGTAAAAAATTGGCCGACCGGCTGGGTTTGAAACTGCATTCCAAAATCGTCCTCAGTTTCCAAGGTTTAGATGGCTCACTTAATTATGCAGCCTTAAGAATTGTCGGAATTTACAAAACAGAGTCTTCTCTTTTTGACCAATCAAATGTTTTTATGCAGCAAGCCGATCTGTTGCGCCTTCTGAACAGCAAGCCGATCATCCATGAGATTGCCATCAGAACAGAGTCTGCCCGGATTATGCCCCAGGTCTATGATGCGTTGAAAACAAAATATGCTCATCTTGCCGTGCAAACATGGAAAGAGCTTGCACCGGAAGTCGCCTTTACATCTGCTGCAATGGAAAGCTTTACCTATATATTCCTCGGCATCATTCTATTTGCGCTGCTTTTCGGCATAACAAACACCATGTTGATGGCTGTGATGGAACGTATTCGTGAACTGGGAGTGCTGATAGCATTGGGCATGAAAAAAGGAAAGGTTTTTGCCATGATTTTGCTGGAGACTATTCTGCTTTCAATTACCGGAGGTGTTGCAGGAATTGTAATTGGCGGACTTTCCATTGCTTATTTTTCCCACACGGGAATCGATCTTTCCGCCCTCGCATCCAGCATGGAAACCTTTGGTACAAGCACGTTGCTGCATCCCTTTCTGCCGCTGGATATGTACATCGCCCTGCCGGTTATGATTGTGATAACAGCGACCATCTCTGCAGTACTGCCTGCATGGAAAGCTGTTCACATTCAACCGTCGGCAGCGATAAGGACGTACTAGAAAGTTTAACAGTTGGACGCAGAGAAATCTTAAATCCTCGGCGAACTGCGGTTAAAAAAATAACTAAAAAATACTGGAGATAAAAGATGCCATTGATTGAATTAAAAAATTTGAGCAAAACATACAACACAACTGCGTTCCCTGTTCAGGCAGTCAAAAATGTAAATTTGCAAATTAAAAAGCAGGAATTTACAGCTATTGTTGGCCCCTCAGGGTCCGGTAAAACGACCCTGCTCAATCTCATCGGCGGACTTGACAAACCGACGGGCGGCAGTGTATTCGTTGAAGAGCGGGACATTGCCACATTGAAAGCAAATGAATTGATCGATTTCAGGCTTCATCACATCGGATTTGTCTTCCAGGCTTACAATCTGATTCCGGTGTTCACTGCCAAAGAAAACGTCGAATTCATCATGCTTTTGCAGGGCATCTCCAAAACGATAAGGGACAAAAAGGCGGTTGAACTGCTGAATGCGGTTGGTTTGGGAGAGCGGATCGATAGCCGTCCTTCGCAATTATCCGGCGGACAACAGCAGCGTGTCGCTGTGGCCCGCGCTCTGGCATCGCGGCCTAACTTTGTCCTGGCAGATGAGCCGACAGCGAATCTCGACTCCCACACTGCCGAATCTCTCCTCGACCTTATGGAACAATTGAACAAAGATTATGAAATGACATTTGTCTTTTCAACGCACGACCCACGGGTAATCAAACGCGCGCATCGGGTTGTTACGTTGGAAGACGGGGCGATCAAGTTCGATGTCGGGGGCAAAAATTAGAAATAAAATTTTACGGGCAATGTGAATAAATGAAAAAACTCATCTTGATTTTTTTTATGCTGCCGCTTCCGCTGCTGGCGCAACTTTCATCTTTTTCGGCCAATGGTTATGTGAAATATCTTTTCAGCACATCGAAATTTCCTTTTGTGAATGAAAGGCTGAATGACCATCTTGTTCACGCAAGATTGAACACGCGCTGGTATCCCGCAGAACCGATTACCGCAGCGGTAGAAGTGCGCATGAGAGCTTACTATGGCGACTCGGTTAATAAAATGCCGAATTTTTTAGATCAGATAAAAAGCCATCACGAATACATCCAGCTAGATGATGTTCTGTGGGATCGGAATAAATCCATCGGTTACGCCCAGGTAGATCGAGTATGGCTAAATTACAGTCAGAACAGTTGGGAAGCGACTCTCGGACGACAGCGTATTGCCTGGGGAACAGCCCTGGTCTGGAATGTTATCGATTTGTTCAATCCCCAATCCATTTTGGATTTTGATTATGAAGAAAAACCGGGAGCCGATGCAATAAGAATCCAATATTACACCGGTGCTGTTTCAAAAGTCGAGCTTGCGGTAAAACCCGGCAAAACAGAAAAACGGACCATTGCCGCCGCCCATTTTTCCATTAACGCTTTTGAATATGATTTTCATGGAATTGCAGGAATTAGAAACGACCGCTGGATTTTGGGTGGGGCCTGGGCAGGAGCGATTCACAAAGCAGGATTTCGCGGCGAGTTTCTTGTCAGTGAAGCGCCGGAGCCACTACCGACATTGAGCAGTTATTCCATTTTCCCAAACGCCCCCTCTCTTTTTCAGAATAAAAAACCTGTCATAGGTGCCGTTCTTTCCGGAGATTATACTTTTTCAAACTCTTTGTACATTCTTACGGAAGTGCTTTTCAACAGTAATGGCAAAATAAAAAACGCCGGGCTGTTTTATAGTCAGGCGCTGCAAGCGGGCATGCTCTCCCCTTCCCGCTGGTCCCTGTTCCAGGAAATCTCCTATGACATCACTCCCCTGCTGCGGGGAAGCTTTTATGCCATATTCAATCCCAACGACAAATCCTCCGTTATTGTCCCGCAACTCACCTGGTCCATCGCAACCAACCTCGATTTGACGCTCATTGGCTTTTTTACCTCAGGAAAACATTTTAGTGAATGGGGAGATTTCGGTAATTCGGTTTTTGGGCGGGTTAAATATTCTTTTTGAAAAGACAAAAATCCTTGCTTATAGCAAAAAAAAGTTTAATTTTTTCAAAATGTATCCGGGAAAAAGCTTCCACAATCAAAATCGCTATAAAATCTCAAAGAGGAGACATTAATAAAATGATTTGGAATGAACATTTTGAAAGCATGGACAGAGAGGAACTGCGCAAGAAACAGGGCGAGCGATTGAAAGAAATGGTTGATCGTATCTATTATAATGTTCCGTTCTACAGAAAAAAACTGCAGGAAATAGGCATGGAGCCCGGTGACATTAAGGGAATCGATGATCTGAGACATCTTCCTTTCACAACAAAACAGGATTTGCGTGATAATTATCCTTTCGGCCTTTTTGCGGTACCGCTGAGCGAAATCGTACGCGTTCACGCATCCAGCGGAACGACAGGCCGTCCAACGGTTGTTGGTTACACGAGGAGAGACATTAATTTATGGTCTGAAGTCATGGCGAGAACCCTCTATGCTGCCGGCGCCAGCAAAGAGGATATAGTACAAATTGCTTATGGCTACGGACTTTTTACCGGCGGCCTGGGCGTTCATTACGGAACGGAAAAAGTCGGGGCTACGGTTATTCCGATTTCCGGGGGAAACACAAAAAAGCAAATTCAACTCATAAAAGATTTCAAGAGCACGGTTCTCGCGTGCACACCATCCTACGCATTATATCTGGCCGAGGCAATGGAAGACGAGGGAATTTCACCCAAAGACCTCGATCTAAGAGTTGGTATTTTCGGAGCAGAGCCCTGGACAGAAAATATGCGCAAAGAAATCGAAGATCGGCTTTCCATAAAAGCAATTGATATATATGGCCTGAGCGAAGTCATCGGTCCCGGTGTCTCAAGCGAGTGCGAACAGCAAAATGGATTGCATGTTTTTGAGGACCATTTTGTTCCGGAGATCATCGATCCCGAGACTCAAAAAGTTCTTCCCGAAGGTGAAACAGGCGAATTGGTTTTTACAACGCTTACCAAAGAAGCGCTCCCGCTTCTTCGCTATAGAACACGAGATTTAACCGTCCTCAACTATGAAAAGTGTGAATGTGGACGAACCAGCGTACGAATGCAGAAATGTCTTGGCCGCTCGGATGATATGCTCATCATTCGCGGTGTCAATGTTTTTCCGTCGCAGGTTGAAAGCGTATTGCTTGAAATGAGCGAAACCCAACCGCACTATCTCCTCATCGTTGACCGCGTGAATAACCTTGATGTTTTGGAAGTGTGGGTTGAAGTTAATAGTCAATTTTTCTCCGATGAAATCCGCAAACTCGAATCTCTGACTGCACGAATCAAGGGCAATCTGGAAAGCACGCTCGGCATTGGTGTGAAAGCCAAGCTGGTTGAGCCAAAAACAATCGAAAGAAGTATGGGCAAATCAAAAAGAGTCATTGATAAGCGTCAATTATAATACAGGAGCTAAAAAATGATCATCAAACAATTATCCATTTTTTTAGAAAATAAATCGGGGCGCCTGACCGAAGTCACTGAAATCCTGGGAGAAAATGACATCAATATCTCTGCGCTCAGTATTGCGGATACAGCGGAATATGGCATCCTGCGCCTCATTGTGAACCACCCCGATAAAGCAGTGGAGGCTTTAAAAAAGAGCGGCTTTTCGGTTAACCTCACGCAGGTCATCGGATTAATCGTTCCCCACGAACCGGGCAGTTTAACCAAAGCACTCAAAATCCTTTCCAGCGCAAATATTAGCATCGAATACATGTACGCGTATGCTTTTGATTCCAAAGCGACTGTTGTCATCCGCACGGAGGAGCCCGAAAGAGCGATCCAGGCTTTGCAAGAACACAAGATGGAATTGTTAAAGGCCAGCGAGGTTTATGAAGTCTAGTCAAAACCTCGCTATTTCAAAGAAAAAGCATGATAATACTCTTTAATACACAAAAAGCCAGGGAATAATAACATGGTTCCATTTTCAAAAAGTACGCAAAGCATGCGATCATCAGAAATACGCGAACTGTTAAAGCTTGCCGTGCGGCCGGATGTTATATCCTTTGCAGGCGGCATGCCTAATAACGACCTGTTTCCCATCGAGGAACTGGATGAAATTTACTCTCATCTGCCGGCAAAGCTGAAGAAAATCGGTATGCAATATGGACCAACAGCGGGCTATCCACCGCTCATTGAATCACTAAAAAAATATCTTAGCACCAAAGGATTGCCGCTCGAGAACAATGACTTGATTGTCACAACCGGCTCAATGCAGGCCATTTATTTGCTTGCCAAAGTTTTCATCGATCCCGGTGATCGTATCATCACCGAGTATCCGTGCTTCATAGGAGCCACTGCTGCTTTCAATTCCTTCCAACCCGAACTTGAATCGGTGCCCATCGATGATGATGGCATTATCATTTCTCAACTGGAAAAAGCCCTTTTCCGTCCGGCAAAGTTTCTTTATCTTACCCCTAATTTCCACAACCCTGCAGGAATTATCTACAGTACCGAACGGAAAAAGCAGCTTTTGCAACTTTTACAAAATAAAAAAATTATCCTTATCGAAGACGACCCGTATAACGAATTATACTTTGAAAAAGAAGACGAAAAATTAACTACACCATTAAAGACAATGGGAGAACCCGTTCCGATTTGTTATACCGGTTCTTTTTCGAAAATATTTGGTCCCGGAATGAGGCTGGGGTGGCTTTTGGCTCCCAAGAAAATTATTGAAAAATGTGAATTGGCAAAACAAGCCGTTGATGCCTGTTCGTCAACTTTTACCCAGGTTCTGGCGAATGAGTTTATGCGGAAAGACATAATGCCTAAATATTTGCAAAAACTGCGTGCCTCTTATGCCCAAAGGTGTGATGTTATGCTCCGGAGTTTAAAAGAGTATATGCCTTCTGAGGTCAAATGGACGCATCCCCGAGGCGGCTTCTATGTTTGGCTGACTTTTCCGGAAAGGGTCGACGCCACAGACGTTTTAAAAGAGTCCATAGATAACGGCGCTGTTTTTGTTATCGGCAAAGCTTTTGATCCCGAATCCCGCAGAAACAATTGCCTGCGATTGTCATTCTCCTATCCTGCAGAGGATAAAATCCAGGAAGGGATAAAAATTGTTGCTGATGCGATAAAACTTTTTCTCTAAGGAGTAAAAATTGAAATGTCACATTTTAACAGTCGGCAAGATTGAAAACAATAACTTTAAAGAAATGTGCGACTTGTATGTAAAACGCATTGCGCATTACATTCCGATTGAACTAAACTCTGTTCGAAGTGAAAAAATATCGAGCTTGTCAGTAAATGAAATAAAATCTAATGAAGCAAAACGGCTTTTACAGAAATTATCAAAAAAAGATTATGCAATCGCTTTGGACAAGGAAGGTGTGAGCTATTCTTCTGAGGATTTTGCGCGGTTTATCGGCAAAAAAATATCGCAAAGTTCCAAGACCTTAACTTTTATAATTGGCGGACCGCTGGGACTTGGCGAAGAGGTTCTGCAAACAGCACAAATGAAACTCTCCTTATCCCAAATGACTTTTGCACATGAATTAACGGCAGTCATTCTTCTCGAACAACTCTATCGCGGAATGACTATTCTGCGAGGTGGAAAATATCACAAGTAGATAAAAAAAATCCATCACTTGAAAAGCGATGGATATTTTAATCTTTAGAAATTATAAAAAAGCATCCACTCTGCATTCATGCTGCCAATGAATTGAATGAGTGGTTATTTTATCAATGTTATTTTGTTTCTGAAGCTACTCCAAAATTTCAAGGGTGGCGTGCTTTCCCCCCTTCCGCGCAACTGCACTCAATAAAATTCGAATAGCGTGGGCTGTTCGTCCGTTTTTACCAATGACCTTACCCATATCCGGTTGATCAACTCGCAGCTCGTAAACTACTGTAGTTTCACCGAATACCTCAGTCACTTTAACTTTCTCCGGATTATCAACCAAATGCTTTACTACAAATTCAACAAATTCCTTCATAATTGAATCCCCTTCCGCTTGTGTTAGTAGTTTGCCTCGTTCTCAATTCAGGTTGCACGTGGTTTGCATAGTAATGCTCAAACTCTTGTAAAAACACCTTGAAGGTTTGTTAAAGTCAGCAATAATTCCCCCTAATATCTTACTTTTATTATTTTTAAAATCAAATATAATATATTTATAAGAATGTACAATGTCAAGAGAAAAAGTATATTTTTTTCTTGACTAATTAAAAAAAAAGGTTATATTTAGCGTCCGTTTAGCACTCTTATGGTTTGAGTGCTAACAAAATTAATAATTAATAATTAACCTAAATAAGGAGATGTATCTTATGAAACTTAAACCTTTAGCTGATCGTGTGGTTGTTAAACCAATCGAACCAGAAGAGGTAACGCACGGTGCCATAATTATCCCCGATACTGCAAAAGAAAAACCGCAGGAAGGTGAAGTGATTGCAGTCGGTCCCGGCAAAGCCTCAGACTCTGGAGAAAAGCCAAGCATGGAAGTAAAAGTTGGAGACAGGGTATTATATGGCAAATACTCCGGAACCGAAGTCACGGTTGATGGAGAAGAATACTTAATTATGCGTGAAAGTGATATTCTCGCAATCATTTAACAGAAAAAATGCTAAACTATTTAAAATAAAATGGAGGACATGTTAACATGCCAAAACTCATAGATTTTGATGTAGATGCAAGAAATGCTCTTAAAAGAGGAGTCGATCAACTTGCAGATGCCGTTCGTGCCACCTTGGGTCCGAAAGGCCGTAATGTTGTTATTGATAAAAAATTTGGGGCGCCCACTGTCACAAAAGATGGTGTTACAGTTGCAAAAGAAATCGAACTGGAAAATCCCCTGGAAAATATGGGCGCACAAATGGTCAAAGAAGTTGCTTCTAAAACCAGCGATGTTGCCGGTGATGGTACGACCACAGCTACAGTCCTGGCCCAAGGTATTGTTCGCGAAGGATTGAAGAACGTTACCGCCGGCTCAAATCCAATGGCTCTTAAACGTGGTATAGAAAAAGGCGTCAAAGCTGTTATTGAAGAAATTAGGAATATGAGCAAACCTCTGCCTGGCAAAACCGAAATTGCCCAGGTTGGTTCTATCTCTGCAAATAATGACCAGGAAATTGGCGATCTCATTGCTGATGCAATGGAAAAAGTCGGCAAAGACGGTGTTATTACCGTTGAAGAAGCGAAATCCACAGACACTCATCTTGAAGTTGTTGAGGGTATGCAGTTTGATCGCGGTTATCTGTCCCCATATTTTGTAACAGATGCCGACTCGATGGAAGCGATTTTAGAGGATCCGCAAATTTTAATCTACGACAAAAAAATCAGCGCAATGAAAGATCTGCTTCCCATCCTTGAAAAAGTTGCACAAATGGGAAAACCGATGATGATTATCTCTGAAGATGTTGAAGGTGAAGCGCTGGCGACCCTGGTTGTTAACAAACTTCGCGGAACATTAAAGGTTGCTGCTGTAAAGGCACCGGGATTCGGTGATCGTCGTAAAGAGATGTTGCAGGACATCGCCATTCTGACTGGTGGCCGAGTCATTTCCGAGGAGACCGGCTTTAAGCTCGAAAACGCAACAATCTCTGATCTTGGTTCGGCAAAACGTGTGACAATTGATAAAGATAATACCACCATCGTTGAAGGTGGAGGAAAAACCGAAGAAATCAAAGGCAGAATTGCACAAATCAAAAAACAAATCGAGGCCTCAACTTCGGATTACGACAAAGAGAAACTGCAGGAACGCCTTGCCAAGCTGGCTGGTGGTGTTGCTGTTTTAAACGTCGGCGCTGCAACTGAAGTTGAAATGAAAGAAAAGAAAGCTCGTGTTGAAGATGCCCTTCATGCAACACGTGCTGCGGTAGAAGAAGGAATCATCCCAGGTGGTGGTGTTGCATTGATTCGTGCCATTCCGTCACTCGACAAAGTTAAAGCCGAAGGCGACGAAAAAATCGGCATTGACATTCTGCGCCGCGTGCTCGAAGAACCCGTTCGTCAAATCGCAGAAAACGCGGGTTGGGAAGGCTCGATTGTCGTCCAGAAAATAAGAGAAGGTGAAGGTGCTTTCGGTTTTAATGCAGAAAATGAAACCTTTGAAGACCTGCTCAAGGCTGGCGTTATTGATCCGGCCAAAGTAGCAAGAACGGCCATCGAAAATGCGTCCAGCGTTGCTTCGTTATTACTCATGACGCAGGCAACGATTGTTGACAAACCCGAAGAAAAATCCGCCATGCCGGCAATGCCTCCTGGTGGTGACATGGGTGGAATGGGCGGAATGTACTAAAAGAAATAGCAATGAAACCCTCACTGTTTGGTGAGGGTTCTTTGTTTTCTAATAATTATGCTCAATCCATAATATCTAAAATCGAATATATTCTTCTTCTTGCCCTGCAAAATGGCGATATTTGAATAATAATTACGACTTTTTAGCAATTATTTACGATAATTGAATTTTTTTCTTGCATCTCAAAAAAATATTTTTATATTATAATAGCCATACAAAGGCTGGTGTCAGGTGTAAGGGAAGATGTGTTGTGGATGGGCAAAACACCATTAGGGTGCTGCTGATTTAAATTATCGGCACCCTTTTTTTATTTATGGCAAATCAATAAAAAAAAGGCGGGGAAATTCCCGCCCATGACAGACCTGCTCTTGTGCACGTTTTAAACAACTTCAGGAACGACGAAAGGATAGCGATAATGCCGCCTCAACAGACCGTTCGCTCTCTCATTCCCAATAAACCTTTCGGTATTTCCGTCGAATTCCAATTCACTGTCTACACGATAAGAAATATTCGCTAGATGACACAGAGTTGTGGATTTAAATCCTTCCAATACGTCAGCATTCAAAAGCTTATAGTCATTTGCGCGGACTGCATCGATAAAATTTTTAAAATGTGCAGAACCACCTGATCCGGCGAGGTTATTCGGATCCGCGACCTGCCCGGCACCATCGTATTTCGGCCCCGGTTCATCCTTGCGGCCAAAATAAGTCGTCCATTTATCTCCGTTCAAATGCATCCAACCTTTTGTGCCATAAAAGAGGTTGCCGATACGAATTCCATCTTCGTTATTTGTGTATAGTCCACGAACTTCAAACTGGAGGATTTTCCCATCGTCCCATTCCATCGTGGCCATTTGCGTATTAGGGGTTTCCTGGTCATCTTTAAAGGCAAATTTTCCGCCGACACATTTAACTTTTTGCGGAAATTTGTTTTTTCCTAATCCCCAACGAGCAATATCCATTTGATGCGGTCCCTGGTTGCCAAGATCAGCACAACCAAAATCCCAGAACCAGTGCCACTTGTAAGGAACAAACTGAGGATTGTATGGTCGCCAGGAAGCCGGGCCCAACCATAAATTCCAAACAAGGCCTTCAGGTACCGGAGTATTCAATTCGTGGCCTATAGTGTCACGCGGCTTGAAGCACAACCCCTTCGCCATATAAATCTCACCAAGCTCGCCGGATTGAAGAAATTCTATGGCCTTCCTGACGCCATAGATACTTCTGTTCTGCATGCCAACCTGAACCACTCGATTATACCGGCGCGCTGCCTCAACCATTTTGCGGCCTTCCCAAATGCCATGAGAAAGCGGTTTCTCGGCATAAACATGTTTCCCTGCCTGACAGGCCCATACTTCTTGTAACGCGTGCCAATGATCAGGACATGCTGTTGAAATAGCATCCAGGTTCTGATCCTCTAATGCAACCCGAATATCAGTCACTGTTTTTGGTTTTTTTCCGGTTAAATCCTCAACCATTTTTACACGAGATGGAAACAAATTTGTATCCGGATCAATAAGATAAGCGATTTCAACGCCTGGAATCTTGGCCCAATTCTTAATATGACTTTTTCCTCTTCCATGTATGCCGGAAACAGCAATGCGAATGCGGTCGTTCGCGCCAAGCACCTGGCTTGGAATAGTGCTACCCATTACCGCACTTGCAGCAGCTACGGCAGCAGTCGTCTTTGCGCCGGTAGAAATGAATTCACGGCGGGATACATCATCTTTTTTTGACATTTGATCCTCCACTGATTATAGTAAACATGTTGATGACCTTGTCCAATTAAGCGAGAAGCAACGACTCAAACAAACGGTAAAATTGAACCGGTTTAGATTTAAATAAATTAACATAATTTTCAACATTGTCAATAATAATTTGTTGGTCGTTAGGAAAAGTCACTATTTTTGGCAATTGGGACAAAAAAATGTGCTGCGTCCCCCGAGGACGGTTTTGTGAATCGGGTTTCCACATTCAGCACAGGGCCGGTCTGCACGACCGTAGACTGCCAGTTCTAACTGAAAAAACCCCGGTTCACCATAAGCATTCCTGAAATCATTCAAAGTTGTTCCCCCTTTTTTAATGGCTGCGTTCAGAACCATTTTTGCAGATTTGACCAGTTTTTTAAT
>JAADGR010000494.1:0-2237 GCA_013152225.1 Calditrichota bacterium | reverse complement strand
GCATCCATTAAAACGAGTTTAATCGCCCTTGCAGAATTTTCTGTCTTTTTTTTCACATATTGAAAATTAAAATCGCTTGACAAAGGCTCGACGCCAAGGTGTGCAAAACGCGGAAAAGAAGCGATTGAATACGGCGGGGCGACCTCAATAGAGCCGAAACGGCGCGGATCACGGAAGCGAAGCTCCATCCCGTTGGAAAGATTAAATATCATGTGCGTGTGTTTTTCAACGCCCTCAGTTTGCTCAAAGAGGCCTAGCCTACCGCTCATTCCCAGATGAATAACTACGGCAGCTCCGTTGTCAAGATGCATGACGATATATTTCGCCCGTCTCGAAAGGCCGGTAATGGATTTATTTACAACATAATCCTCAAAATCACGCGCTACAATTTCCCATCTCAGCTTTTTAGTAAGGATTCTAACGGAAAGAATTTTGTGGGAAGAAAGGGCAGGTTCCAGCCCTCTACAGATCGTTTCAACTTCGGGCAGCTCGGGCAATTCTTTTCTCCAACATGACAAATGGTTATTTCAAATTATTTCGACGCCTGCTGTTTGCCGGCTTTCATACCCAATGCGCCGGTTGTCGGCTTGCGATGCATAATATAAAAGACAGCATAAGCGAGGGCAGCACTTACCAGAAATAACCACGCCAATAAAATACCACAAAAACAGCCACTCACCCTGAAAATTTGCAACTTTTCAACGAGAATGACCATCTGTTGCACCTATTTCCCCGGTTCAGAAAAATCTCCGCCAAAAAAGCTTTTCCACACATCATTATTGGCAGAGTGCTCCTGCCGGGTTCTTCTCTCAATTTTTTGAATGTGCCTTTGCTCTTTTGTCCTGGGTCTGGCCGGAGCAGGTACAGATTTTTCCAGTACCTGGGCGCGTGTCATGCTGATTCTTTCCCGTGCTATGGAATAGACTTCTGTTACATTTGTAGTCGTATTCATTCGCACAGCCTTACGCAAAGGACTGGCAGGAATCAATTTGACGCCTTGGGAATCATAATTACAACCGGAAAAATCGCGCCACCAACCGATTCTCTCCTCTCCAGTGCCGTTCTTACCTTCGTAACGAACAGAATAGCCGTGTTCGTACAAAGTCCAGAATTGATCCTTACCAAAGCCGGTAAAATATTTTAGCAGAGGGCTGATGAGAAAAATCAGCGCGTAGATTAAAATACTGGGAATGCGTTTTATCCATGGCAAAACATTTCCACCATATATCATCGCAAAAACGACAAGGGCTCCGATAACGCCCAAAACGGAAAACAGAAATTTGTTCGACTTGGGTGGTTTATAATTCCATGAAGTTATAATATTTCCCAACTCGCTTTTATCGAGTGACGTGCCTTCTGCTTGAGCAAATAAATCTTTCACTTTTTATCATCCTTTCACACTTCCTAAAGTTAGCCCTGAGACCAGCCAACGGCTCAGGAACAAAAACAACACGACGACGGGGATGCTGACGATAACTGCGCCGGCAGAATACAATCCCCACGCCACTTCCATATTTGATTGGAAAGTCTTTAAACCAAGGGGTAATGTAAACAAATTTTTGTTCTGAATCAAGACCGCAGCAACAAGATATTCCGACCAGGCTGTCATAAAAGAAAACAAGGCTGTAATTACCAGAGCGGGAGAAGCCAAAGGGAGAACGATTTGCCAAAATGTTCTTCCCGGTGAAGAGCCGTCGATACTGGCCGCCTCCTCGAGGCTGAAGGGAAAGGGAATTGTGTCATAGTACCCTTTCATTTGCCAGGTTGTAAAAGGCAATGCTGTTGCAGAATAGGCGACGATCAAGCCAAGATAATTATCATACAAATGCAGTTTGATCAGCATGATGAAAAGCGGCAGCAGGAGCATGGTAACGGGGAACATCTGCGTTGTAATGAGTCCGATCATTGCCGAGTCCCGGCCGCGAAATTTAAAACGGGAAAAAGCATAACCGGCCGTTGCGGCCAGCCCAACACCGACCACGGTAACAGAAAGAGAAACGACAAGACTGTTTGCCATCCACCGCAAGAAAGGCTCCTGTGTGAATAATTTGACAAAAGTATGTAACGTCGCATCCGCAGGAATAAAAGCAAGAGATTTGCTGAGCAAGCGGTCGCCGGGGCGCAGTGAGATAGCAATGACTCGCAAAATCGGATAAATCGCAAATAAAGAAAAGAAAGAGAGGACAAGATAGCCGAGCGCCCTGCCCCCTGCTGATAGTTCTCTGGGTTTTCTCATA
>JAADGR010000408.1 GCA_013152225.1 Calditrichota bacterium | reverse complement strand
ATCACCACGGCGCCAATTTCCTGCAGCGTTTCCTGAAGTTTTTTGAACATTTTTTGATCTTCATAAGTTCCGATAATAGCACCGCCGCTGCCGGAGAATTTTGCACTGGCGCCAACGGATCGTGCCAGGTTCACCATTTCAAGATTCATCCTGCTGATTGGAAAAATTTCGCGGCGTTTGTCAAAATTTTCGTTCATGATCTGGCCGAGTTTTTCCGGCTGGTGACTGAGCAGGCAGTCTCTGGCCTGCTCCGCGCGTTCGGCAAAATATTTCATCGCATCGATGACGTTTTGATCGCCGGCCATGAAACGTCCGCGAAGATTTCCGTGCGCAATGCCGGAGACTTCACTGAGGTCGCTGATATAAGCCAGATAAATCGGCGGGAGCAGGTTAGGATCAATGTTTTCGTAAATGCCGTGCCCCTCGGTCTCGATCAGTTCCTTGTTAAAATCCATATAAACCAGCCCCTCATAAACCTGGACCACGCGATCCTGTAAACCGGCGGAAATTTGCAGTTCGTCGGTTTCTACACTGAGGATGAGGCTGGGGATCAGAGGTTTGGGAATTTCCACGCCGTAAAAAGTCATCAACGCGCGGGTTCATGGCGGTAACAATTGCGCTCGATCCCGCCAGACCGACCTGAACAGGAATATTGGATCTGTAGCGGACGGTAAAATTTCTATCCGGCAGGACAATTCCTTTTTCTCCGCAATAGTCAAAGAATTTTTTTGCAGCCGCTTTGATGAGCCGGATGCCGCCGTAATATCCGTGTCTTCTTACATCGCGAACCAGGTGCTCGAGATTGTTGAAATAGGAATGATCCCTGTCATTGGGCAAGATTTCCAGATCCGGCGTTTCGTACATGGTCACTTCTGCGTAAAAATTGCGAAAAGTGACCGAGAGTGTCTTGCCAAAATATCCATCCGAAGGATTTCCCGCCAGTCCGGCGCGGGTATATGTTTTAGTTTTTACAATCATTGTTTTCCTCAAATAAATGCTATTTGATTTTCTTGACAATATACGGCCCAAGCACAAGTTCGTCCATCTCTGTCTGCAAAAACATTCGCAACGCGTCCAGAGGTTGATGAACAATCGGTTCCCCATGCCGGTTGAAACTTGTGTTGAGCACCATCGGGGTTTCTGTTATATTGTAGAAATCTTCCAGCATTTTGCGGAAGGGTTTGTAAAAATGGCCGGGTACAGCTTGTGCTCTTGCCGTACCGTCAGAATGGACGGCGCCCGGGATGACCAGCCGCATTGCTGTTTTCACTTTATAGGCGCGCGTCATAAACGGCGAGGCTTTGAAATTTTCAAAATAATCCGGGCCATATTCCGCCAAACAACTGGGTGCGACGGGAATAAATAGTTCGCGGCCCTTAACAGCAGTGGTTATCTTGTCGCGGATTCGCTTATCGCGAGGGTCACCCAGGATGCAACGATGTCCCAATGCACGATGCCCGTATTCCTCCCGGCCATGGAACCAACCGATTATTTTGCCTTTTGCCAATTGTTCGGCGGTGTAACGTGGAATTCTTCCATCAAGTTTCGCATAGGCAATGTGTCCGCTTGTACGCCGCAAATCATTTTCAATAGCCGCTTGCGAATATTCCACTCCAAAGCCGACGTCGTCCGACGAAATGCGGACAGGCTTACCGGTCAACTCTCTGTGCACTTCAATCATAGCACCCAAAGTGGTTGATCCGTCGCCGGTGTGTGGGTGAATAAAAATATCATCCACTCCTTCCATTGCGGCAATTTTTTCATTTATTTGAACATTGAGGAAAACGCCGCCGGATAACACAAATTTATTTGCCGAATATTTTGCCGTCAGGTAATGAACAAAGCTGAGAATATTTTCTTCCCACAATTTTTGCGCGGCTGCAGCAACAGACTGTGGAGAATATTTTTTAATTAACTTGCTAATGCGCCTCCCGCTTTTGGTTCCAAGAAAAACATCTTTGCGCGGAGACATGACATAGTCGATCCAAAACTTGTACGGCTGCCAACTGTCTTCCCGGAAGCCGCACGTCAACTTTTTCAAATCCACATAACACGTATCCGCATCACCCTGTGCGGCTAGTCCCATTGTTTTGCCTTCCTGCTGCATATAATTAAAGCCCAGCGCGACAGTGATGCCCGAATAATAGCAGCCGGTGGCAAACATGGGGATGTCTTCAAGGAACTCGATCTCGTCTCCCCGGCAACGATAAACAGCACCGGCAACATTCAATCCTGAGACATGCGGGGCAAACCCTCCATAACTGATGCCGATGCATTCATCAAAGTCACTGGAAAAATATCCTGCAGAAACATGCGAGAGGTGGTGGTCGATAAACGTAAGCCTTTTTCGCGGAATACCCAGTTTTAAAAGCCCGTTTGCACCTTTGGGATCAAATATTCCTTTGCGAATATTAGGGGTGAGATATTTGGCCAATTTAACAGGCTTATGAAAAGCTGCATGAAGCAGCGAGCGCGGTAAATCATAAAGACTTCGCATCATCATACTGAAATAGTAATTCGGGGGAGGGTAGCCGCAAGCAAACCTGTCTATGTTTTCAAGACGTAATCCCGCAAAATCCAATGCGGCCTGCAAAGCGTCCGCCGGAAAACGTGGATCGTTTTTCACTCTGCTGATTCTTTCTTGTGACAGAGCAAATGTTAATTTTCCGTCCTGCAACAAAGCGACGCAACTGTGAGAATGGTTGCCTGTCACATCGCTAATTCCGAGAATATTCATCCGTTCCCTTTCCACCCGTTACATCTTTTCAAAGATACAAATTTATTTGTCTTTATCTTTCTCATCTTTTTGTTCTTTTCGCAAACGCTCGATTTTTTCCGAGTAGGCACGTTTTGCTTCTTCTATTCTCCTGGTTTTTTCCTTGTCCTCACGTTTTTTCTCAAAAGTAGATTCTACCATTTTTCAAACCTCCAAATTCATTAAGAGATTATAATTGCTGTCGCCGTCCATTCAAATTCTTGTGCTACAATGCGAAGCTCCATCTTTATTGCAGGAGGGGTTTTATGCGGGAGTGAGATGAGGTACTTTTTACCGATGGTTTCTCCAGATTCAAGCTGTTCCACATCTTCAAAAATCGAAACAGGAATGGATTCGTTCCATTCCATAATGTAAGGTTCATCCAAAGCGGTAAACCCGGTTTCGGAAAAATATAAAATCAGCGCAGAGCCTTCATTTTGAATCGGGATCCTCGAAATGCCGATATTCTTGAGATGAATCGTCGCGATCAGATACTTGCTTTTATCCTTTTGTACAACCTCACCCGAGACGTTTGGTTCCAATCGGAATTTGTAGATGCGGCCTCTAACGAACTTGTAGTATGCAAATATACCGCCTGCTGATCATCCGCTACTGCTCTCATA
>JAADGR010000195.1 GCA_013152225.1 Calditrichota bacterium | reverse complement strand
TAGAACTGATCGCTTCTGATATTGAAGTATTGAATGCCGCCAAAACTCCGCCTATTCAGGTTAGTGGAGACAATACAGCGTCTGAGGATTTACGTTTAAAATATCGATACCTGGATTTACGCAGGTCGGAAATGCAAAGGAATTTTATGATTCGGCATAAAACTTATCAGCTTGTGCGGAATTATTTTTCCGGAAATAATTTTATGGAGATAGAAACACCGTTTCTTATGAAAAGCACGCCGGAAGGTGCACGGGATTATCTTGTCCCCAGCCGTGTGTGGCAGGGACGGTTCTTCGCGCTGCCACAGTCTCCGCAAACATATAAACAATTGTTAATGATCTCGGGATTTGATCGCTATTTCCAAATCGTTCGCTGTTTCCGTGATGAAGACTTGCGCGCAGACCGCCAGCCGGAATTCACACAAATCGATGTTGAAATGTCTTTTATCGATGAAGAGGATATTTTTGCTATCGTTGAAGGTTTGATGGCAAAGGTTATGAAAGAGATTCTTGATTTGGAAATTCAGACACCGATTAAGCGAATTCCTTTTGATGTCGCAATGAGCAAATATGGTACGGACAGGCCTGACCTTCGCTTTGGTTTGGAAATTGAAAATATTTCGGAAATTGTTCGGGATTGCGATTTTAAGGTTTTTTCCGAAACAGTAAAATCGGGTAAAATAGTCGCCGGTATTTGTGCACCCGGCTGTGGCACATATTCCCGAAAACAGACCGATGATCTCATCGCCTGGGCAAAAGATCAGGGCGCCCAGGGGCTTGTTCCCATAAAAATTAAAGGCGATGATTGGGACAGCTCTTTAAATAAATTTTTTGCAAAAGAATTGCGACAAAAGATTGCAAACGCTTTTAACGCAAAAGACGGCGATTTGCTTTTACTCGTTGCCGATAAAAACGAAGCAGCACTCACAATCCTCGGAAATTTGCGTCTTAAAATTGCACGAGATGAAAATCTAATTAACACGGATGAATTTGACCTTGCCTGGATTGTGGATTTTCCTCTTTTCGAGTACAATCAGGAAGAAGAAAGATTTATTGCCCGACATCATCCCTTTACTTCGCCTGTTCCCGAGGATGCCGATAAACTTTTAACGAATCCTGCTGAAGCCAGGGCCCGTGCCTATGATTTGGTGCTTAACGGAATGGAAATTGCCGGCGGGAGTATCAGAATTGCGGATAATGATCTTCAGGCACAAATGTTCCAGGCATTGGGCATAAACGAACAGGAGGCTCAGGAAAAGTTTGGTTTTTTGCTCGAAGCGCTTCAGTATGGCGCGCCGCCGCATGGCGGCATTGCTTTTGGATTTGACCGCTTAATCATGATTCTGACCGGTTGCAGTTCCATCCGCGATGTGATTGCTTTCCCGAAAACCGCTAGTGCCTCGTCCCTCATGGACGGTGCTCCGGCGCCTGTTCACCAAAAACAGCTCGATGAATTGGGCTTGAAATTAAAGCACATTCCGCAAGATTTTTAGCGTGAATATGAAAAACCCGTTCAGTTAACAAAGCTGAACGGGTTTTTTTGTCACTCTATTTATAAAGAACAGATCACCCTCTGAAGCGTCCTTCCACAAATGAACCGCCCCTGTTAATTTCCCTACTTGTATTGAAACAGCATGGCCCAGATAATCATAATGACCAGGGCAAAGCCAAAAAACAGAGCAAAAAAACCGAAAATCTTGGCACTGATTATTAACCAACGTGGCGGCGGATTGCTGTCCAGATGTTCCTCAAGTGTCCCTTCTTTTTTTAACATCTCATATTCACCCGGTCTCTCATGCTTCCACTCTTCATACGGCACTTTGCCCGTAAAAATCACTTTGTCCATTGGAAACTTTTGCGGTCGAAAATGGGTGTTAAAAAAGTGAATTGTGAAAATGAATACTGTTGCCAGAAGCGCCTCATCGCTATGGACAATCGTTGCAACATTGATCAAATAGCCGGGAAGAAACTTTGTAAAAATTTCCGGGAACCATAGCACCAATCCGGTAGAGCCAATAATGGCTACGCCCCAGAACACAGCAAAGTAGTCAAATTTTTCCCAATACGTCCATCGGCCATATTGCGGCGCTTTTTTCCGTCCCAAAAACCACAGGAATGTCTGAAAATACTCGACAAAATCTTTTTTTGTCGGCACCATACCTTTGGGGTTGAACATGTATTTCCAAAGGCTCTTTTTTTCTCTTTTTGCATTTTGATAGATATAAACAAAATGCAATCCAAAGTATAGAAAGGTAATGAGCGCGCAGAGGCGATGAATGATTCTGGCGACAGCTACGCCTCCAAGAAATTCATTAATTGACAACGCCCATTGAAAGCCGGAAAATTTGATTGTCATCCCGGTGAAGGCAAGCCCCAAAAAGCTGATAATGACAAGCAAATGCAATACCCTCGGGAAAACCCGGAAACGAACCATATATTTTTCCGGCTTTTTAGGAAGCATTTTATTTATCTTGGATCTCTCCCGAATAGAACGCGGGATCCACAGCAGCGTATGGATGCCGAAAAATGTAAAAACACCGATGACCAGAAAAGTCATAGCCCAAAAAGTATAGAACAAGATTGGATATTTAATCCTGTTGTGATGCGTGGCATGGGTCAGGTAGCCGGTAAATTTTCTGTTGGAATTAGGATGGCACTGCTTGCATGTTTCGACAATGTTTGCCTGACTAAGCGTAGAAGCCGGGTTGCTCGGCGGCAAAATATTATGCGAACCGTGGCAGTCATAACATTTAGCTGCCTTTGCATAGCCCAATTTGGAAGTTTTTCCGTGATAAGTATCAAAATATGTTTTTGTTACATCTTCGTGACAGCCGCCGCATTGGGTTAAAATGACATTTCGAAAATCATCCTTGTCCACGCGTTCAATCTCGTGAGACTTGTGGCAGTCATTGCAGGTGGGCAGTTTTTTATCCGTTTTTGCTACTGTTGGGCTGTGAATAGAATTTTTGAATTCTTCGTAAATGCCCAAATGGCAGGTGGCACATGTTTTCGCCACATTTGCCGGATTAACACTGGAATTCGGATCGCTCGCCGGCAATTCTTTATGAGCAGTGTGGCAATCGCTGCAAACAGCAGAAACCATCAGTCCGCTCTCCAGCAAGCCTTTACCATGAATACTCATTTTATAGTGAGCAATAATATGTTTTTCTTTGCCCAGATAACGTACCGCCGCTTTTTGGCCGTCACGATGACACTCTGCACATGTATGTGGAATGTTACGCGGGAATATCGACGACGCAAGATCGGTCTTGGGCAAGATATCGTGTTTCCCATGGCATTCCGTGCATGTCGGCGCATTGGGGTCGCCTTTCTTTAATAATTGCCCGTGAATTCCGGAGTAGAAATCTTTTGATTCCTGGGCATGACACATCGAGCAGTCTACCCGGCCGGAATTTTTGCACACCGGCAGTTTCTTCTGACTGACATTGACGTGGCATTTGACGCAAGAAATATTTTGATTGTGTGCCGAATGTTGAATATCCGATAAATCAACATACAAAGAGTCGATTTTACCATCCGGCAAAGTTTTCACAAGGCTTTTATTCTTGTGACAACTCATACAGTAGTCATCGGTAAATCGCTCCGCGTAAAATACACGACGAATCTGATGCGGTGAATGGCAATCCACACAAACAGGAATGGCGTTGGGTGCTTTTTCCCATAGTTCACCGCGAATAATTTTTTGATGAACTTTTTCAATGTTCGCATGGCATTGCATGCACGTCGAAGATATATTGTTTCGGTTGATTGTAGATTTCGGATCAGTGTGTGGCAGCACATCATGGGCGGTATGGCAACTAGTACATACCGCCGTTACGATGAGTCCACCTTCAAACAATCCCTTGCCGTGGATGGACATTGAATAGTTCTTGATAATATCATTTTGCAGAATATTATGTCGCTTGGCTACACCGCTCTGCTCGCTGTGACATTTCCCGCATGTCGCTGGGATATTCATCACATAAGTTGGCGCTTTGGGGTTGGTGTGGCTGAGGATAACATGTTTACCGTGGCAGTCTACACAGCTTGGCGCATCGGGATCTCCTTTATCGAGGGCCTTTCCATGCAGGCTGTGTGCATAGACTTTTGCGACATCATCATGACATTGACTGCAATCTACCTTTTGCAGAGGTGCGTCATGCGGAAATTCTTTAACATCGGCATCAACATGGCAGGAGACACAGCCGTTTTCTTCGTGAACTGTACCTTTCAGGATATCGGGTTTTACATAAACCGAAACTTCTTTGCCATTCACTTCTCGCGTAAGAGTCGGGTCGGAATGGCATACATAACAATCTTCATCTTCTGCTGCCCCGACAAGCGATGCAAAAAAAACGAGTAGTAAGAACGAAAATACGGTACTTTTGAATTTCAGAGATATATTCCTATATTCCTGTATTCTTTGTGGAAAAGCCATGCGCGATCTCCAGCTATTTCATTTTAGAGTGAAAATCCCATTCATTATCTTTGCCTTGTTTATCATCTGCTATTCGTTTAAACCACCTGGGAAAACGCTCCCGTGCCTCTTCCTTCGGCATTTTTCCTGTTAAACCGGTAAAATTGAGAGGATAATCTTCCGGGTGAAAGATCGCGAAAAACATGTGGTAAAACAGAATTGCCAGGGATGCCAGCCAGGCTTCGTAATAATGGATCGTCTCCGATGCTTTCACGATCCACGAGGGGAAAAAGTACGTTGCAAAAGCGGGAAACCAGAGGACTAATCCCGTTAGCGCCATGATAATATTTCCCCAAACAAGGGCCCAAAATTCAGCTTTTTCGATATAGCTGTAACGATCAAAATTTGGCTTGGTTTTGGAAATTCCAAGATGATATTTCATATGATTGATAAAACCACCGATGTCTCTAAAATTGGGCATCAGACTCCAAAGTTCACCTTTCCAGCTTTTAGCAAAGAGCAGAAAAAGCCATTGATAAATTGCTGCTGTGATGAGGACGACTGCTGAAATACGGTGCACAATACGGCGAACCGCCTCGGTGAGTCCGATAGAGGCTAAAACCTTGACCCAGGCTGCATCCGGAAATTTTAATGCAAAACCTGTGATGACAAGCAAAATAAAGGATGTAAAAGTGGCGATATGTTGAACGACCCAGTGTCTGTCAAATCGTTGCACGGTTTCTTCAGTTTGAAGGGCTTTGTATTTTGCACGCACATAACTTAGCCAGATGATAAAATTGTGCAAAATCATGCCGCCAATGACAATTATGATCAGATAGATATAAATCTTGCGGATGACATCTGCAATTTTGTCTTCCAGTGATAGGGGTTTGGCATGGATATAGCTTTTCGCAAATGTCTCTGTAGCGTTCGGGTGGCATTGGCCGCACGTCTTGGTCAGGTTCGCCGGATTAATGCTGGAATTGGGATTGGATTGAGGCAAAATATCATGAATGCCATGGCAACTTGTGCAATTTGCAGCTACTTTTGAACCTCCTTCCGAGGCCAGGCCGTGGTAGCTCTCATTGTATGAGGTTACGGGATTAATCAGAATTCCGTATTTTTTATTCAGTTTCATGAGACCATGACAAGGCGAACAGGTCTGTTCCGAGATGTTCGCAGGATTTGTGGGAGAAGTTGACACTTCCGGTGATTGAATGGCATGCTCACCATGACAAGAGGTGCACGTTGGCGCATCCATTTCGCCATTGGCCAGAGCTATACCGTGTATGCTGGCATCATATTCAGCGGCAATGTCTTTATGGCATTGTCCACAGGTTTGTGAAATATTCATGCGAAAAATGGGCGAACTGGGATCGGACAGGGGTAGCAATTTGTGACTTTCATGGCAGTCATTGCAGCTGGCGGCCTGCTCGTTTCCTTTGGCCAAAGCAAGCCCGTGGACCCCTTCTGAAAAGTTTTCAACCGGCTCATGAACGCGAAGATTTCCACCGCTTGCAATGCCGCCGCTTTTGTGGCACTGTCCGCAGGTCTTGGGTAAATTACTTGGATATGTCGTGGATAGTTTGTTCCCGGAACTTAAAATATCATGTGTCCCGTGGCATGACGCACAAGTTGGGGCGTTGGTGTTTCCTGATGCAAGCAATTTTCCATGGATCCCCTGTGCATAATTATCCAATTCATCTTCATGGCACATACCGCAGTTTACTTTTTCGAGCTTTTCCGGATGGGGATCTCCTTTTGCATCTGTATGGCAATCGGTACATTCCAGTTCACTGTGAACGGACTTGTTGAGAACATTTTCATCGATAAAAAGAGAGCGTTCTTTTCCGTCCGCACTCACTCCGGCAAAGTCTTTATCTCCATGGCATTCGGAACAGGAGCTTTGGGAATATGTCTGCGGTGAGAGAAGTAATAAAGGAAACAGTACAACCAGCAAAAACACAAGCTTTTTCATTGCACTCATTCTGCGTTTTAAATTAAGTTGACCGTTTAAGCATAATTCCATTCATTGAATTTATGCACATATAAAACAGAATCGCCTCGTGACGAAAGATCACAAGGCGATTAGAGTTTACATCATGCTATTGAGTTGGCATCGGATGGGCAATTTCTTTCCACCGTTCATCAAAAGTAAACGGTTTGTAACTTGGGCTCTTTTTGTTGTGGCATTGCAGGCAGGTTTCTTTTCCTGCTTTTGCGAAAGAAACAGCTTTGGCATCTTGAGTTCCGGCAGCCAATGCTTTCATGATTTTCATCGATTTGTAGAGTGAACCCGGGCCGTGGCATGTTTCACAACCCACGCCTTCGGATTGATCAAAAGATGCTGCTTTTGCCGTTGCCGGGGCATCAAAAGCGGTAACATGGCACTTTAAACACTGTGCTGCTTTTTGCGGATCTCCGGCAACGCCTGCTTTCTTTGCAACGGCTTTTGCCTCATCTGTTGCCAGTGTTGCGAAGGCCTGAGCATGCTTGCTTTTGCTCCATATTCCAAATTGATTGCCACGTTTTTTGCTCATATGACACATTTTGCATTTTTTTACACCGATGTATTGTGCCTCTTTTGCCACAGCAGGCTGCGACAAGGAAATGAAGATCAGAGCCAATATAATTGGCATCGTTAAAGATATCACCTTTTTCATGGAGCACCTCCAGTAGTTTAACAATTGTACCATCAAGAATTTGCATATAATAATATCAATTTTATTTTAAAATGCAACAAAATAATTTTTAAACAGAAGCAAAAGGTTATTTTTTTCTCTTGCAAATTTAATATGATTTTCTATTTTAAACAGATTGTTTCATATTTGAAACGGAGTGTTTATTTTATGCCGGTAGAAAAAGATCTTACCAGGGAAATTCTGGATTCGATCGGAGAGGCTGTTTTTACAGTCGACAAACATCTCAAGATTACCTTTTTTAATCGTGGTGCGGAGAGTATCACAGGTTTCAGCCGCAATGAAGTTGTGGGCAAGTTTTGCAAGTATGTGTGTAATTCTCTGTCGTGCATGGAAAAGTGTCCGATCGCTCACGTCCTGGAGAATGGAGACAGCATTTACGGGTACGAGTCTCAAATGCTTCACAAAAACGGCGCTCCGATTCCGGTCAAGTTGAATTCTTCTGTATTATACAATGTGGACAATGAACCCATTGGGGGCGTCATTTCTTTTGCTGATTTGTCTGATTGCGGTACCATGATAAGCCTCGACAGGGAAAGCCAATTCCACGGCATTGTTGCTCACAATAAAATAATGCACGAAATTTTTGAACTCATTGATGAAATTTCTGATTCGGATGCTTCCGTGCTCGTTCAGGGCGAGTCCGGTACCGGCAAGGAATTAATTGCCAATGCCATTGTTGAAACAAGCCAGCGAAAAGATCAACCCTACATTAAGGTGAATTGTTCGATCTTTCCGCCACAGCTGCTTGCCAGTGAACTTTTTGGTCATGTTAAAGGGGCTTTTACCGGCGCGGTAAAGGACAGATGCGGGAGATTTCAATTGGCAGACAGGGGAACGATTTTTCTTGATGAAGTTGCCGAAATGTCCCTGGAAATGCAGCTACAGCTTTTGCGCGTTCTTCAGGGAGGTTCGCTCGAGCGAGTCGGAGAATCTGTAACGCGTCGGGTCAATGTTCGCGTCATTGCTGCCACGAACAGAGACATCAAAAAAGCGCTTAAAGACGGTGAATTCCGGGAAGATTTGTATTATCGCCTCAACGTGATTCCGATTGAAATTCCGCCGTTAAGAGATCGCCCGGATGATATTCCCTATCTGGTACAGCATTTCATTGAAAAGTACGCCTTGCGTTATCGCAAAAGGATAACTGAAATTGATGATGTGGCGATGGATCAGTTGATGAGATATTCCTGGCCTGGAAATGTACGCGAGTTGGAAAATTGTATCGAGTATTCTTTTGCGCGCACAGCCGAGGAAGAGCCGATCCATGCTGCAAAGCTGCCTCCCCAAATTCGTCAGGCCGCTCCAAATTCGACACACAAGGTGTTAAATGTTAGCGGGAAAAAAGAAATCGAATTGTTACAACTTTTACAAAAGCACAAATGGAACAAAACATTGGTTGCTCAGGAACTGGGCATCGGGCGAACGACGTTGTGGCGGCGAATGAAAAACCTGGGGCTTGACAAAATATGAGAATATTGCCGTCTGAGGTCAATTCATGAGTAGTTCGTAAAGTCCCGGAATGTCATTGCGAGCGAAGCGAAGCAATCTGAATGTCTGCTAAGGGGTTGTTTTTTGAAGATTGCTTTCCCGATAATTCGGGGTAAAGTGTCGCTCCGCTCCTCGCGATGACATGTTTTTCGCCTTTATTCTGCGGTAAGATATTCCTTGCGAAACACCCTTGTTTCACCGAAACAAATCGTTTTGCATATTCTATCCCTATTATATTCAGTGCCTTTCGGATATTCTTTTCTGAGTATGAAACAATTTGTTTTGTTGTCTATCTTTGCCGGTATTTGATTTTATTTGGTTTACGGTTTGGCAGGGTTCTTGTTAACAAGTACACACTATGTCTGAAATGTTAGGAAATCAATATTTTATTGCGCGAAATTATTGGGGTGCAGCGGAAGAGTTGGAGGAAGCCCTCGTAAGTGATCCCCGTAATAAGCTGATCAGGAAAAAGCTGATTGTTTGTTACAACCAGACCGGGGAAATTCGTAAAGCACTCGATGTCTTCCAGTCACTGGTCAGAGACGATATTGATTTTATTATCAATACCGATCCGGTGGAAGACGATTGTCCTTGCGGAGAGCTTGTATACGATGCGGAAAAGCTCCTGTCGGAAGACCGGCAATCGGTGGATACGCTTCTCCGCCTGGGTATGCTCTGGCTTTTTTGCGATAAAAAAAAATCACGCGAGTATTTTGAAAAAGCGCTAAAAGCGGAACAAAGCAGCACAGCAATCAAAACAGTTCTGACAGCGCTCAGTTCTCATAATGGCGTAAAGCAGGAATAGGGACATTTCTTTTATTTGGAGATTCAAAAGTGAGTAAAAAATACGTGCTCGTTTTATTAGCGCTTTTAGCAGTAACAGTTTTGATCCTTGTGCAATGTACCGAAAAGTATCCGGCGGCGACAAAAGAATTAAATCTCGCTTCCGATAATGGCTGCGTTAATTGTCACCTGGATGCTGAAAAATTAAAAAAGGTTGCCACACCTTTGCCGCCTTTGAACAGTGATGCAGGCGAGGGCTGCGGCGGCACAGTGTCCCCGTTGGAGCCATGGGAACTTGTCCTTGTCAAGCAATCTTTTCTTAATTCAACGCACGGCGCGCTTGGCTGTACTGCCTGTCACCTGGGCAACCCACAAGCGAACGACAAAAAGGCAGCTCACGAAGGCCTGGTTGCCATGCCGAGCGATAGTGTTGATCAATTTTGCGGCAGTTGTCATGCGGACATTGTTGTCAACCACAAAAACAGCCTGCACGCAAATTTGAAAGGCTATTATACAGAGATTGAAAAGCGTTTGGGGTATGATATTTCCAGCGATCCGTCCGTGGTCAGGCATTTTAACAAAGAATGTGCAAAATGCCACGCGAGTTGTGGCCAATGCCATGTTACCCGGCCGGTGTCTGTTAACGGCGGTTTCATCGACGGGCATAATTTTAATAAAGAGCCGAGTTCCAGGGATAACTGCACCGCTTGTCATGGCTCACGAGTTGGTGCCGAATATTTTGGCGAAAATGAAGGCATAACCGGTGATGTACATTGGTATTCACAATTGATGGGTTGCAGTGCCTGCCACACGGCCGATGCGATGCATAGCAGCAGCCCAATGGCGAAAAATAGATACACGGACACCGATATGGTTCGCTGTGAAGATTGCCATGCAGATAAAAAGACAGCGAACATATTTCATTCTATGCATTGGGGCCAACTATCCTGCCAGGTATGTCATTCGCAGCCGTATAAAAATTGCAATAGCTGCCATACCGGTGGTGAAGGAATAACCGGGAGTTCTTATATAACATTCAAGATTGCCAAAAATCCCATTAAAAGTCCGGAAAGAAATTACGAGTACGTTCCCGTTCGACACATCCCCATTGCACGCAACACTTTTGCCAGTTGGGGGATTCCGGATTTGCCAAATTATAACGCTGAACCAACCTGGAAATATGCAACGCCTCATAATATTCAGCGATGGACGGCACAAACAGATACCACCGGCAGTGCCTGGTGTGGTGCCAAATGCCATAATTCTGACTACTGGCTTACCCTTGAGGATTTAGCACCCGACGAGGTTGAAGCAAATAAAGATATTGTACTAACAAAATAAAGTTTGCTTTGTGCCTAAAGCTGATCTCAAATCTAATGCCAAGTTGAAATATCTGCCCGCAGATAAAACAATTGTTATGTACTGCTATACAGGACAAACTTTTGCGCAGGTTACTGCTTATTTGCAGCTTCTTGGCTATGATGTAAAATCCTTGCTTTATGGTGTCAATGGATTTGCCTATAATGCATTGGCTGCACATAAATATAAGGCTCCGATAAACAATTATTCTGCTATCATTGTAAAATAAACTTGAACCAAAGAGGCTGTCGGGTCCGGCTGCCTCATCATTTAAACGCAAATTGCAGGATGAAAAATGAAACAGTCTGTTTTTGTTATTTCTATCTTTTTTATGCTCATCACCCAATCGCTCGTGGCCGGTGGGCTCAAATTTCACGGCTCAGCGAAAAATTCGATTTACAGTTTTGAGAGCAATGAGATGCATACCAAGATTTACCAATATGCGAGATTCAATGTGGCAACCGCCAACAATCGCATCAATTTGAATGCTTCAATGCGCGCTCTTACGGATGCCAATCAGTCACTAAAAAGCGACCAACGCTTTAAAATGTATTCTCTGCGGCTGCAATTTAAAAACCTTTTAAAAAACAGACTGAATTTTTCTTTGGGTCGGCAATTCCTGCACCCCGGCACAGTGCTTGGCGCACTGGATGGTGTAAATGGAAATTTGTCGATCTCGAAGCATTTTTCTCTGCAGTTTTATTCCGGTGTGGAAAGCAATTTTCAGAAAAGCTTTAAAGTTTATGAAATGAAAGACAGCTTTGTGAACGGGGGGGTATTTCAAATAGGAAGGATGTTTTCCTCAAAGGTACAGTTTTTGTATCTGCGAAAAGAAAATGAAAATAATGTCTTTTGGCATTTAACGGGAGCCAACTTTTATTCAAGCCTCCTTCCCAAAACCCGGCTGCGCGTACAGGCACACTATGATCTGGAAAATCAGCGGATGCACCGTCTCCTTATCTCCGTCCGAAATCCCTGGAGCAAAAAATTTCTGACGACAGTAGAATTTAAGAGCCAATATCCGCAAGTTTATGCCAATTCATATTTTACTATTTTTGAACCCCGGGCATATACTCAATATCGAGTCGGCGCTGCCTGGCAACTTTTTTCCGGATATTACCTTGACGGCCAATTCCAGTTTGTGAACTTTGAAAAAGACAGCGCAAATAGATTCTTTCTCACCTTGCAAAGCGGAAATGGCAGCGTGGGATTCGTTTATGAAAGCGGCTACGCCGGCGATCAACTGGGACTCATGTTCGATTACGCCTGGGAATTTATGGAAAATTTTGTCGCCTCGGTTTACATGGATTATTCTAAATATCGCATCGAAGAAGTTTACGAGTATGAAAATCAACTGGCGAATGCGGCGCGATTGTCATATCGGCTCAATCGTCATTTCGCTGTCGATGTTGAGTATCAATGGCTGACGAACCGTTTTAAAAAACAGGATTCCCGGTTTCTAAATCATATATCTTACCTTTGGTAACAAAAGGATGCCACAATGAAGCATTTCATGTTATTTCTTTTCCTGGTGCTGTTTTCTATTTCAATTTCAGAGACTTGTTCAGCACAGAAATTGGATCTTGTATTTTCCCATAAATATCATGTTGAAGAAGTGGGTGCGGAATGTACCGATTGTCATGCAGCAGCGGATTCGAGTATGCAGCCAAAAGACAATCTTTTACCCGATATGGAAACGTGCTATTCATGTCATGATGAAGACACAAAATGTACGGTTTGCCACAAAGACCCGGATAACGCCGGTGTCTATCCACGTATCACCTCCTACATTTCCCATTTTCCACACGCAAAACATATTGAAAATGAAATAGAATGCCTGAACTGCCATGCTAATGTTGAAAAAAGTGAAAACATTTACGAGAAGCATTTGCCGCCAATGACAAAATGCCAATCCTGTCACGGAGATATTCAGGAACCTGATTATTGTTCAACCTGCCATGCCAAAGGAAAGGACTTGAAGCCGGAAGACCATAGACTGGATTGGCTCAAGGCGCACGGCATTTCTCAGGAATTGAATACCGAGAACTGTACAAAATGCCATACGCAAAATCAATGTAATGATTGCCACCGCAGTGATAACCTTGATCACAAAGTGCATCCTCTTAACTTTGTTAATAACCATTCGCTCGTTGCAAAAGGAAACATCGAGAATTGCTACACGTGCCATGAAGAGCAATTGTTTTGTATCGACTGCCATCGGCAAGAGCTTGTAATGCCGCGTAGTCATGCCAGCGCCGGCTGGTCGAATACAAAGACAGGGGGGCGGCATGCACGTGCGGCAAAATTTGATCTTGATAGTTGTGCCAGTTGTCATAATGAACCCGGCAGTGAACCGATTTGTTCGCAGTGCCATCAGGAAAAATAAGTATTGCAAAGGTATTATTTATGAAAAAGTTCGTTTTCATCTGTTTGCTTATTATTGTTTTTTCAGTTCTGTGGTTTGCATGTTCTGAGAATAAAAATCCGTTACCGTCCCGGACGCATCCTCAAACCTGGGATCAGGAATCCGCGGCAGATTTTCATGGTAAAAAAGTACTGGCCGTGGGAACTGCTTCCTGTAGCGCTTGCCATGGCACTGATTTTACAGGAGGTGAAAGCAACGTCTCCTGCTACTCCTGTCATGATGCCTATCCACACAAAGAACAATGGACGGAAATATCCACCGCGGGATTTCATGGTGAGTTTATTCGCAGCGAAAACTGGTCTCTGGCAGAATGCCGGAAATGCCACGGAGCAGATTATCGGGGTGGAGAAACCGGCATTTCCTGTTATCAATGCCATACTGCTGAGGGAGGACCCGAAGCCTGCAATGTGTGCCACGGGAGCAGGGACAGTTTTGCACCGCCCAAGGATCTGAGCAATCATATTGACAAAACAGCGATTGGCGTCGGTGCCCATCAGTTCCACATGTCATTGTTTAAGACTTGTTCTCTCTGCCATGTTGTGCCGGCAACCGTTGCAGATGCCGGTCATATAGATGACACGCCAAACGCTGAAGTCCTTGCAGCCTGGGGATGGGACCGCAATACGGCGACGTGCGCCAATGCGTGTCATACCGATACAACGAAAACACATATCTGGAATAATTTTTAGAGGAGGTGATGGAAAGCCATAAATGTCGGATTATTTGTAATAAAAATTCTCCATGCTGCCAGATCGCAGGGAGTAAGATTCTAACTATTAAAAAAGAGTAGGAAAGGCAATTAAAATGAGGAAAAGAAATTTATTTACGCTTTATGTTTTAATTGCCATGGTGTTGTTCATCATGACAACGGTAAAAGTCGGTTCGTCTCAATCCACACTGGATTGCAGTTTGTGTCACAGCGTCAACCATCAGCTTTGGATGCAGGGAAAACATTCAAAAACGCAAATGGATGTTGCTGGTGAACTGGCTGAAGAACGGATCGGCCAATCGCCGGATTCTGTTATTAACGGTGCTGATGCTGAAAATTGCATTGCGTGCCACGGCCCGCTTGCTGTCAAAACCAATGGTGGAATGACGGATGTTGAGGCTTTGGGTCACTTTTTTACCACTGAAGGCGGGGTTTTTTCGGAGAACACGGTTGCTGCTGATACGGCAAACTGGCCGAATGTTTTTTGTACGAGCTGCCATAACGTGCCGGCAGATCACCCTGCCTCATTGCCGGTTTTTGCTTATTTTAATTCAACAACGGCGCAATATGATTCTATAGGCAAAATTTCATCCCTTTGCGGGCGCTGCCATGGTGCTCTTCGTTTTGAAGACACCGATCATTTGACATTTAACGGCTGGAAAATGAGCAAACATTCTCTGACCCAGGATGATGTAGCCGGTGAGTTAGCTGAAGAGTGGGCCGGCCTGCCCCCGGATTCCGTTATGAATGGTTCCGAGCCGGAAAATTGTATCGCCTGCCATGGGCCGACAGCCGTGCTCGCCAACGGCGGCATGACCGAGACCGAAGCGCTCGCTCACTTTTTTACAACAGAAAATGGAAATTTTAGTGAATCGACAGTTTCAGCAAATCAGGATCAATGGCCGGATGTTTCATGTATAGCCTGCCATAATCCGCATGATCCGGAAGCACATTCTTATTTTAATTCAGCCACCGGAAAGTATGAAGTTTTTGACAACACGGCTGAATTGTGCGGGCAGTGCCACGGTAGTTTGAGATTTCCCGACACAGATCATCGAAGCTATAACATCGAAAAAGGCGTTGGTGCTGTTGGAGTGACATTTGTCGAGACGATGGAGGGCATCACTTGTACGGATTGTCACATGAGTTCGGGAGAAGAAGATACGAAAGCCTCGATGTATCATGGCCATACCTGGGCTGTTTTTGTTGATGAGGAAGATGGCAGCCAAACGGCTGCATGTACTTCCTGTCATGAGGGTATGAATGCGGCGGCTTCCGAAGGGATTATAAAATCATTTCAATCAAAAACACAGGCAAGTTTGGATAGTGCGGAAACCGTATTTGCATTGGCAGACAGCGTGATGCAAGGCAATGCCGACGAGACGCTCAAGTCCAAGCTGGACGAAGCAGAGGCGAACCTCTTTCTTGTGCAATCGGATGAAAGTGGTGGATTCCATAATCAGCATTTTCAAATGGCTTTACTGGAGGATGTGATTCAGAAATCAAATGAAATTCTGAGCACAACGGGCGTTGAGAAACCGAGTCCGGAACAAGCTCCTCAAAGCTTTGCCCTTTTGCAGAATTATCCGAACCCGTTTAATCCGAGCACGACGATTCGATACGCATTGCCGACCGTATCGCAGGTTCGTCTGGACATCATCAACATTCAGGGTGAGATCAAAACCCTGGTGAACGGTCACCAGGCGGCGAGCAGCTACAAAGTAGTTTGGGATGGTACGGATTCCAATGGCAACGAGGTGACCTCGGGCTTGTACTTTTACAAATTACAGGCCGGTAATTTCACCAAAGTACGACAGATGATTTTTATGAAATAAGGAAAATCCTTCCAGGGCTGGGGCCCTGGAAGGATCGTTTTTTCTTTTGATATTGTTTTTGCCCTGCGACGCGAATGCACCGACATTTTTGCTATTCCTCATTTTTAATAACACGCCCTCTTTATCTGCACCGGCTAGTCAGCTAAAATTCATTTGTTTGGAAAAAAAATTTAGCTTATATTTTTGCGTGATGACGGCAGGCCGCTCTCGTCTCAGTCAAAAAACGATTTCAATTAAATGAAGAAGCTATGAAAATGAACAGTATTAATCGCAGAAAATTTTTGGAATTGTCTGGCGCTGCGTCCGCCGGACTGGCGGCGCCGGGACTTGGGGTGGCAAACAGCCGCAGAGCAGCCGATGACCGTCAGAACATCCTGCTGATCATGACCGATCAGCAATTTGCCGACGCCATGAGTTGCGCCGGCAACCCGGATGGGCATACGCCGAACATGGATTCGTTGGCAGAACATGGCGTCCGCTTTACCCGGGCCTATTGTGCGAATCCTTTGTGCACGCCCTCGCGGGGAACCATCATGAGCGGCCGAATGCCGCACGAAATCGGCATTACCGTCAATGTCAGCAGTTCACAAAAACTTCCTTCGCAAACGATGGGGAAAGTCATGACCGCGGCCGGCTACGACTGCGGCTACGTGGGCAAGTGGCACCTGCCGCAGACGCCATATTATCACGGTTTTGCTTTTTGCCGCGAAAACAGCGTCAATGACATCGATCACAAGATGGTCGACGACTGCGTCGAGTTTTTGCGTATAGAGCGGGACAGGCCGTTCCTGCTGGTGGCTTCATTCATCAATCCGCACGACATTTGCGAATGGGCGCGGGATCCAAAGACGGCCAAACGGAACGGCGAAGCGCAGTATATTACCGATCCGCCTATCGATCAGCCGCCGCCTTCGGAGCAATGCCCGAAACTGCCGCCAAATTTTGAGCCATCAACGAACGAGCCGACGATCATCCGCCAGATCAACAAAAGCCACAAACGCATTCATCCGCCCGGATGGTTTCCGAAGCAGTGGACCGAAAGCAAGTGGCGGCAGTATCGCTGGGCCTACAATCGCATGGTGGAACTGGTCGATATGTTCATCGGACAAATTTTGCAGGCGCTGCGCGAATCCGGCCGGGAGAAAAACACGGTGGTGATTTTTACCAGCGATCATGGCGACGGCTACGCCGGTCATCGCTGGAATCAGAAATGGATTCATTACGAGGAATCGGTTCGTGTGCCGCTCATCATCGCTCAAAAGGGCAAGACAGCGCCCGGCGTCGCGGATGACCGGCTTGTGGCCGTGAGCGAGGACCTGCTGCCCACGCTGTGCGACTATGCCGGAATCGCCCCGCCGGATGGCGTCGACGGTAAAAGCCTGCGTCCTTTGGTCGGGGGCACGCTGCCGGCAGCCTGGCGCTCTTTTCTGGTCTCGGAAAGCGAATGGGACGCCGACCTGTTTGCTATCGGCGAAAATGTGAGGGCCAGGATGGTGCGCACCGGGAAATTCAAGTACATCGTCTATTCAAAAGCCAGCGTGGAAAGCGCGGACGGGCTGCGGGAGCAGCTTTTCGATATGCAAAATGATCCCGGCGAGATGATCAACCTGGCTGTAAAGGCCGAATTCCGTGCCGTGCTGGACGAGCACCGTGCACTGCTGCGGCAGTGGGGCGAAAAGACGCACGACGTTTTCCCCGTGCCCGAAGGTTCGCCGACCGGCGTGTAACAACAGAGTGTTCGATCGACTGCTCCGCAAGAATTTCGCGTCGGGCAAAACTATCCCAATCCGTTATTAATTTGTAACCGTGATTCTATAGGATCCAATTAGAAAGGAGATCGTTTTGATCAAACATGCCCTACTTGCCTTTGTATTCTTTGTTGGCCTTGTACAGGCCCAATCCGTGGGGACTTCGATTTATACGGTAGCTCCGCAGCAGGTGAAGAATCGGGATGTCATTATAAATTTTGATTCCGGCTATGGTGTTCAGGCGGTGCGACCGTTTGGCGAAGATGGGGTGGAACAGCGTCTCGGTGTGGTGTATGGCATTTCTCAAAAGTGGAGCCTGATGAGCGTCGCCGGGGCACTGATTGAAGGAAACTCGACAGTCCGACTGGGTTCGGCCCAGGTCGAGGCCATGCGCACCCTGATGGTCCAGGACAGGAGCAGGGTTAATCTGTCCGCGGGCGTTGGTTTTTTAAAGGAATACACAGGTGTGGATGTATTGCTGGCCCGATTTGCTCTGGGTCGAAATTTTACTCGCTGGAATCTCAATAGCAATTTTGTCCTGGAAAAGCCTCTGGTAAGCGGCCGGGATGCCGTTGACGTGATCACGACATTCACCAGCGCCTACAGGGTTCTTCCCTGGTTATGGGCAGGCATCGACGCCATCGGTGAGGACCTGGAGGGTTTTTTTGAACCGGAGGAAGCGGAAGGCGGAGCCAAGTTGATGGTGGGGCCTACTTTTCGTTTCCGGCTTTCGAAAAAAATGCACTTGCGATTAGGCGGCGGGCCGATCTTTTATATGACCCGGAATGTGCCCACCAGCAAGGCTCCCAGGTTATTGCCGAGCGGAGACAGCGGTTATGCCATTCGCTTTTCCATGATCTATGGTATTTAAATGTACGGCAGGCTCCTGAAGGGACTTTTTCGACAGAATTGCAAGACGGGATCGCCCGGGGATTCGCATCCCCGGGTTTACCGTCGACTGATGTAAGAATATGTAACGAACAATAAACATCAACTTGGATGTTACTCAAATATTTGAATATAATTCCCTGCGCCGATCACAAATGTTGATAGAATGAGGATTGTCAGGCCAATCAGGACAATGCGAATTGTGCGGCTGCTCGAACCTTTCCATTCCTTCAAAATAAGACCCCACATAGTGCTGAAAACAATGATGAACGACATGTGAATGCTCCAACTGGCGAAATCATATTTCCCCATTTTGGTGGTACCCATGCCGTAGAACATGAACTGAAAATACCATGTTGTTCCTGCGAGTGCGGAAAAAAAGTAATTGGCCAGGCGCGGCGTATCCGCCGTTTTAATATAGTCCTTTATCGAACCATTTTTTAGTGTGAGGCTGATGCACCAGAGAAAATTGGTTGTAAATCCACCGGCGAGAATTACTATGAACACCGGACTGTTACTGAAAAGTTTAGACGTACCCATTTCGATGGCGAGCGCGGCAATGGGCTTCCCAGCGGCAATGCCAAAGGCGAAACAGGCGCTCATCACTCCGGCAAACAGGGCGACCCAAATCCCCTTTTTTAAATCAAATTCTTTGATGTGTTCTTTTTTCTGCTCGGAAGTCATTTCCTTGTCTTTTTCGATGCCCGCTTTCCCGGTCAGGGCGATGCCGATAAGGGCTATCAGAACACCGCCTAGTGTGACCAGACCGGAGAGGTGCGAAATGAGCATGCCGAACTGTCCAAAGTAAACCGGCGGAACCAGAGTGCCGAAAGTCGCAGTCAGGCCAAGCGCCATGGCCATGCCCAGGGATATGCCGAGATAGCGCATGGTCAGTCCAAAGGTCAATCCGCCGATTCCCCAAAGCACGCCGAAAATATACGGCCAGATGAGATTGTCTAAAGACAAACTCCTTAAAAGTGCAAAGAGATCGGGAACCGCGATCAATGAAACAATCCATGGTGCTAAAATCCAGGCGAAAAAACCGCCCACAAGCCAGTAAACTTCCCATGACCAGTTTTTTACTTTACTGTAGGGAATGTAGAAACTTCCGGCCGCAAAGCCACCAACTGCGTGAAAGAAAATACCTAGTATCGGATTCATCTGTTACTCCGGTTAGTGTTAATATCGGTTAGGAGATTATTTAGTTTTAGTATCCACTTCGTGGTCAAGTAAATCAAAAACAGCGAGTTTTGTGTGAACGCTTTTCCCTAATTCATATTCAATCGTAGTAACAGGATTGAATGGATTAGGATAGTTCTGCTTCAGGACATAACGCATTGGAGTTTTCTCCCCGCTGTAGCCTTGCACACCGGCTGCATCGCCTATGGCCAACAG
>JAADGR010000303.1 GCA_013152225.1 Calditrichota bacterium | reverse complement strand
TGCATCGGCACAAATCAAATTGATTTAACCGCGGCAACCAATTCCGGCCTTCCGGTGTTTAACGCGCCTTACAGCAACACCCGGAGTGTTGCAGAACTTGTGGCAGGAGAAGTTATTATGCTCATGCGCCGCATCATTGAAAAAAGTTCCGCAGCACACCAGGGAAAATGGCTAAAGGGCGCAAACGGGTGTACGGAAATCCGCGGCAAAACAGCAGGAATCATAGGCTATGGCCACATCGGTTCACAAGTTTCGATCCTTCTTGAAAATCTCGGTATGTCGGTTATTTTCCATGATATTGCTGACAAGCTACCCCTGGGAAATGTCAGGCGGGCAAAGGACCTACACGACGTGCTCACGCGCTCGGACGTCGTGACACTGCACGTACCGGATACGCCGGAAACGAGAGGGATGATTGGCAAGAAAGAAATTTCCATGATGAAAGATGGCGCCTTTCTCATCAATGCCAGCCGCGGCCAGGTCATCGATCTCGAATCACTTCGTGAGGCACTCGTTAAAAAGCGCATTTCCGGAGCGGCCGTGGATGTTTTCCCGGAAGAACCGGCTGAACCCAAAGCACCCTTTCATTCGCCCCTGCAAAATGTACCCAATGTAATCCTGACCCCACACATTGGCGGCAGCACGCAGGAAGCACAGGAAAACATATCGAGGTATGTTAGCGAAAAACTTTTGCGATTCATCAACACCGGAGCGACCATTGGCGCTGTCAATTTGCCGGAAATCGACTTGCCCCGTGTGCCCGGAACGCATAGAATCCTTCATTTTCATAAAAATGTTCCCGGCGTCCTTGCTAAAATAAACAGTGTTTTTGCGCGGCGAGACATAAATGTTGAGGGGCAAATTTTGCAAGCCAGAGGCACTGTCGGTTATCTTGTTGTCGATGTTGACAGCCAAATATCCGCCCACGTTTTCGACATTATGAAACACATCGCAGAAACAATCAAAGTGCGCAGAATTATCTAGAATACGACAACACAAAAAATAGCGGCAGTTGCAGATGAATTTAAAAAGACGTTAGATAGATTTTCCTCTTGACAATTAGCCTTTTTTTTCTTAAAATGGACACAAATTTAAAGATAATTGATAGTTGTATAAAATTGAATCCAATCACTCAATCAAACAAAAAAAAGTTCCAGAAAAAAAAGTCCTTGAAAGGAGGTGTAGTGTATATGCAAAAAATTCTCAGGACTATTGGTAGTTTCGCAGCGGTTGCATTGTTTGTGTTCATACTTGCGGGTTGTCATGGCGGACCAAACGAAGACCAGTTGAAAATGTTAGAAGAAACAAAATCTGCTGCTTTGTCGGCTGAAAGCTCGCAAAGCGATTGCCAAAGTGAGAAAGCTAACCTTGAAAGCCAGGTGGCCAAGGCAAAACAAAAGGTGGCGGACTTGAAGCAGGAAAAAGCTGACGTTTCAAAGAGACTGTCAGCCATGTAAAAGTAACAACTTTTGGAATTACTGAAATTTAAATATTGGAGGGAAGCTAATGCGTGTTTCCAACAAAGTTTTTTATTTTTTTGCGATAGCGCTCGCTTTCTCGTTCCTGTTTGGTTCTTCTATCGTTTTCTCACAAGAAAAAATGACGATGGAACAATACAATGCACAACTGCAGGAATGGCAAACGCGAGAAGCTAACGCAAAAAAAGCATCTGACAATTGTAGTCAACAAGTTGATAATTTAAAAGCGGAGTTAAAAGCCGCTCAGGAAGAAGCTGATAATATCTGGAGTTCAATCCTCACAGAAATCGGCACAGATCAAGCTGGTGTTGATGCATTCCGCACCAAATTGCAGGATCTGGATTCTCAGGTTGATGGGCTCCTGGCTTTGTCGCCTGAAGAACTATTCAAGAAACGTGATGAAATCAAAGCGGCTGATGAGAAATTAGCCGAATACAAAAAAGACCGAATCTCTGCTTTGACTGAGATGCAAAATCTCATCGCGACCATTGAAGGAAAATTAACCCAACTGAAAAACAAATTGCCGAAAGCAATTTACGACGAATACACCGTGGTCGTTGGCGACTATCTGTGGAAAATTTCCGGTAAATCTGATATTTATAACGATCCGATGCAATGGATGCGGATTTATTCCTATAACAAGGATCAGATTAAAAATCCAGACTTGATTTATGCCGACCGGATTCTCAAAATCCACCGTGAAAGCGGCGAAGATGAATACCTCGTTGCCAAAGGTGATTATTTGCAGAAAATTGCAGGCAATGCCGATGTTTTAGGCGATCCTTCTAAATGGACAAAAATTTACGAGAAGAACAAAGACATCATTGGCGAAGACGCCAATATGATTTTCCCGTATACAGTACTGGTTATCCCAAAGGATTGACAGTCAACTCGTCTGCATCCGGACAAACATACAAGCACAAGTCGTTCCTTACACCTGACACTGCCCGGATACATCACAAGTATGTTATTCCAGTTTAAATCATTTAAAACTCTCGGTCTGTTGAATGTTCTTCGGGCTGAGAGTTTTTTTTTGAACATTTTATATCCTTGAGGCAAGAAATTACATCTGCAAATTCAAAGCAACTAGCGGAAAAACGGATTTCTCTGCGCGGTATCGATCCTCTCTCCTTTTATGGTACGCAGGACAATAACATTCGGATTCTGTCCGACGTTTTAAAAGCAAAGATAATCGCCAGAGGAAACGAAATTATTATCAAAGGCCAGCCTTCCGAAGTTGACAAAGCAGAATGCGTCGTATCAGAGCTTTTTCTGATGTTAAACCGTAATGGTGCACTCACTCAGGACGATATCGAAACCGTCGCCCGTTTGACCGACTGGGGGGAAAAGTCGACCTCTCGTCAAGATATCGAGTCCGTTATATTATACACGAAAAAGAATGCAATAAAACCCCGCAGCGAAGGGCAACTCACCTATTACCAATCAACGCAGAATAATGACATTGTTTTTGCCGTCGGGCCGGCCGGTACCGGTAAAACATATCTGGCCGTAGCCGTAGCCATCTCAAAATTAAAAGAAAAAGAAGTCGAAAGAATCATTCTTTGCCGCCCGGCAGTGGAAGCCGGAGAAAGCCTCGGATTTCTTCCCGGCGATCTCCGCGATAAAGTGGATCCTTATTTGCGTCCGCTTTATGATGCGCTTTATGAAATGGTTCCGCTTGACAAACTAAAGCGGCAACTAGAGTCCCACGTTATAGAAATTGCGCCGCTCGCATACATGAGGGGCCGGACTTTAAACAACGCCTTTGTTATCCTGGATGAAGCACAAAACACGACACCCTTGCAAATGAAGATGTTTCTCACTCGTTTGGGTGCAAACTCTAAAGCGATTATTACGGGTGATATTACCCAGATCGATTTGCCCGCTAAAGCCACATCCGGCCTTGTGCAAATCATACAAATATTACAAGACATTGAAGGAATCGATTTTATCTTTCTTACCGATAGAGATGTCGTGCGCCACAAACTGGTCAAAAAAATTATCAATGCTTACCAGGATTTTAATAATCAGGATAATGACCAAGCCAATGCAACTCATTCACATTAACGATTGACTTTAAATGCGTTCAACATTATTTAATCAAATTTTTAAGCGCTTCCAATTAAAAAAACCTCATGAAACAGGCATTAATGGCGGAGGGGACAAAAAGACAACTTGGATAAAAAAGTATGGTCTCAAAATCGGAGCCGCACTTCTTTTCGCTGTTTTGCTCACACTGCTCTTTCCTAGAGGAAAATCTTTTCAATTTGCCGATTTGAAGGAAGGCCGCGTCTATATTGGACAGGAAATTATTGCTCCTTTTACATTCCCCGTTAATAAAAGCGAACAAGAATACAACCAGGATATCATTACGGCACGGGAAAATGTTGCTCCAGTCTTCCAACGCGATCCCGCAATCGAAACCAAACAACTGGAAGAATTGGCTCAATTCATCGGACGGGTGCAAACAATTTTAAAAGACAACAAATCACTATTTGAAGACCTGGAAACAGTTGTCAGAGAATCCGGCATCGCGTTGTCAAAAGAAAATATCAGTTTACTTTGGTCGGGGTTCACTGACCAGCAACCTCCCGCGAAGCAACAAAAAAACTTTATCAAGAATCGGCTGGCGGCATTCAACCAAATTGCTCAGACTGTGGAACCTATTGTCAAAGAGCTATATTCTGCCGGGATTTTGGATCTCGAAAAGAAAAACCTGCAATCACCACAGGGAAAGATTTCCGTACGCGAAAATGGTCAGGAAATGCTGGAGGATTTGAATTTCTATCAGGACCTCAAAGAAAGCTATGATAACTTGTTGGAAAAGCTGCGGGCACAAAAAAAATTAGATGATAAAAAAATCAAAATTGCCTACCAGATAGCTGATCATTTTCTGGTGCCGAACGTCCTCTTTGACAAAGAAGAAACAGACAGCAGAATCGAAGACGCCATCGCAAATGTTCCGCTTGCGAAAGACCAGGTCCTTGCCGGAGAGAGAATCATTGACAGCCATGAAAGAGTGACAAAAGAAGTTGTTGCAAAACTAAACTCGCTGGCCATTGCCAAAGCGGAGCGAGGTGAGGCCGCCGGCTTTTGGTCGAAAATGGCGCCGGGGATTGGCAAGTTTTTCTTTATCCTTTGTCTGCTCACAATCCTGGTTATTATTCTTTACAGATATCATAAAGAAATTCTCGAGGACAATAATAAACTCGTTTTGATTGCTCTGAATATTTTTGTGATTGCCTTTTTGACCTTCCTGCTCAATCGTTTTGAATTGTCGGTATATCTCATCCCCGTTGCTATGGGAGCAATTATCATTACAATTTTCTTTGATATTTTTGTTGGTTTTCTTTTTTCCATCACAACAAGCTTTCTCATCGGCGGCATGCGTGGAGATGAATTTGGAATCACCTTTGTTTCATTATTTGTCTGTTCTATCGCAGTTTTGTCCGTCAGCCGCGTACGCACACGGAACTGGGTGCTGCGATCCATTGTCCTGATTGCGTTGGCATATATTTTATCTGCAAGTGTACACAATCTTGTGAGCTACGTTGGTTTCCAAGAGACACTCCGGGATTGGGGCTTTGGCATCATCAACGGCTTTTTAGCGCCAATCTTTGCTTATGGTCTCATAATTATACTGGAATTTGTTTTTGACATGACGACCGATATGACTTTACTCGAGTTGTCCGATCTTAATCAGCCTTTATTAAGGCAGCTTGCCATCCGTGCTCCGGGAACCTATCACCACAGCATTATGGTGGGAAATTTAGCCGAAGCGGCAACCGAAGCCATTGGTGGAAATGCCCTCCTGGCACGTGTCGGCTCTTATTACCACGACATCGGCAAGATGGAAAAACCTGAATATTTTGTGGAAAATCAAACCAAGGGCAGAAATCCGCAGGAAAAACTAACCCCTTCAATGAGTTCACTGATTTTAGGCAATCATGTTCGCAAGGGTGCGGAAATGGCCCGCCAGCACAACCTGCCAAAAGAAATTGAAGCGTTTATCTATCAACATCACGGCACAAGTTTGATGAAATATTTCTACCAAAAGGCATTGGAAAACAGCACAGAAGAACAAGTTTCGGAAAACGAGTTTCGCTACCCTGGGCCACGTCCCCAAAGCCGCGAAACAGCAATTGTTATGATGGCAGATGCTGTGGAAGCTGCTTCGCGAACATTAAAAGATCCGCCCCCAAGTCGAATCAAGGGACTTGTGGAACAGCTTATCGACGAGAGATTTAAAAGTGGAGAATTGGACGATTCTCCGTTAACCTTGCACGATCTCCATAAAATTTCCGAAGCGTTCCAAAAGATTTTAAACGGCGTTTTCCATGGCCGGATCGAATATCCGACAATAAAGCCAAAAGAACAATCAAAATAAAAAAGTGATTCGAAAAACAACAAATAGTATTCACATCGAAAAAGTTGTCGATGATGAAAATTTAATCGCTTTTCCGCGACTGGAAGCTATGGTTAAATGTATTTTGTCTTCCGAAAATCAGCCGGCAAAATGGACAATAAATATTGTTTTCGTCAACGATGAATATATCACCAAGCTGAATAAAAGATTTCTTGGTAAAAAGAATGCAACAGATGTCTTGTCTTTTAATTTAAGTGAAGCCGATGAAATGTTAGGGGAAGTTTATATCAGCGCGGAACGGGCTAAAATACAAGCCACAGAATATCAAGTCTCTTTTCAAAATGAGGTATCGAGACTTGTTGCACACGGCGTGTATCACTTGCTGGGATATGACGATCAAACCGAATCGGAACGCCAGGTTATGACAGCAAAAGAAAACAACGCTCTTCAACATTAATTTGCAAATTTCCCTTAAAATTTATTATATTTAAAAAAATCATAGCTAACCAAGGAGGAAGCATTTATATTGCACGTTGACTTGTTCATATATCTTTCTGCTATTTTTGTTCTTTTACTTTTATCGGCATTTTTTTCGGGATCAGAAACCGCCTTTTTTTCAATAAACAGTTTATTACGGAAGCAACTCGCCAAAAAATCCGACAAAAAATCTGCGCGCGTCCTAAAATTACTCCAAAATCCCCGCCGATTGCTCATTACTATTTTAATCGGCAACACCCTTGCCAACGTAACCGCAGCTTCACTGGCGGCCATCCTGACGACATCTCTCTGTGAACAAGCAAATTTTAGCAAACAAGTTGGCGTCATTCTCAACATCGTCGTCGTCACATTCCTGATTTTGGTCATCAGTGAAATTACTCCAAAAATCATCGCTGTGAAAAACCCGGTCTCTTTTGCAACGCGGGTTTCATTGATCATTTCAGCCATAAATTATTCTCTGCTGCCAATCGGATTTCTTATCGACAAAAGTATCTCGTGGTTTACGCAAGTTTTCCATATCCGGGAGTCTGATGAAGAATCTATGCTCCAGGCGAACGAATTTCAGGTTTTACTGGAAATCGGGGAAGAGCAGGGAGAACTGGAAGAAGAAGAAAAGGAAATGATCCACCATATTTTTGAGTTTGGTGATACGAGTGTCAGAGAGATTATGGTGCCGAGAACGGATATGGTTTGCATATCACATGATGCATCAATAGATGAATTGCTGGACTTGATCAAGAGCAAAGGGCATACGCGAATTCCGCTTTACCAGGAAACCATTGATAAAATTCAAGGGGTCATTCATGCAAAAGACCTTCTGCCATTCATTTCAAACTCGAAAAAAGATATCAGTTTTCTAAAACTAGCCCGGCCTGCCATTTTCGTTCCCGAAAGCAAAAAAATAGATGATTTGCTCAGGTACTTTCAAAGTGAACATCAACACATGGCAATCGTCGTGGATGAATACGGAGGCACGTCCGGATTGGTCACATTGGAAGATGTGATTGAGGAAATTGTCGGGGAAATTCGCGATGAATATGACAAAGAGCAATCGCTCTACCGAAAGATCGATGATAAAAGTTATCTTGTCAATGCCAAGATCGATATTGATTCCCTCAACGAACTTTTAAATATTGAACTGCCGGAAAGCGATGAATACGACACGCTCGGTGGATTTATTCTCGAAAATACAGGATCCGTTCCTGAGGAGCAAATGACCATTCGATATGGTGAATATGAACTGGTCATGGAGAAAGTTGAGAAAAACCGAATTGTGATGGTCAAAATCACACACAAGCCAATACTTTTGAAAAGTGAAGATAAAAAATAGAACGGCCAAAATTATCTTGACTCTCATCAATTTTTAATTAAATTATTCCTGACTCAAAGTGGTGAAGAAACAAACCAAACATATCGGAGGGGTTCGATGCAAGCATTTAAATTCAACTATCAGGATGTTTTTCGCGCTCCACGTTTTGCTTTCAGTCTTCAGCGAATGTGGATCCAACTCGTTGGTCTTTCCATTGGCTATATCGTCTACCTGATTCTCACTTATCTCAGTTTTCTTTCGGCAGGTTTTGGTTTAGGCGGCTCCTGGGCAAGATATGGACTTTTGCCTTGCCTGCTTGCAGCCGGAGAAAGCTATCCCTGGTATTCCTGGCTCATCTGGGCTGCAGGATCGCTACTGTTTGCTGCGATTCTTTTGGTGACCAACACCGCGGTCTCCCGCGCCATTTATATGCAGGTCAAAGGAAACAACTTTTATTCCTGGAGAGAATCTTTTTCATTTGCCTTGCGGAAAATTTGGTCCGTACTCCTGACGCCCATCTCCCTGCTAATCCTGGTCGGCTTTATGATCGTCGGCGGACTGATTATTGGGTTGTTAGGAAAAATACCGTTCATCGGAGAATTAGGTGTAAGCTTTTTCACTATTCTCTGGTTCTTCGCAGCGTTACTTTTGTTTTTTATCCTCATCGTCGCAACCATTTCTGTGCTGCTCGTCCCTGCAATTATTGCAACAACGGATGAGGATGCATTTGAGGCAATTTTTCAATCTTTTTCTATCACCTGGAACCAACCGTGGAGATTCATACTTTATGAAGCCACAACGCTGGTTTTATCTGTTTTTGCAATGGGCATTTTTGCCTTTTTCGTCAAAGAGTCGATAATGATTATGAACAATATTTTCGCTTCGTCCATGGGCGCCGATTTTGTCAATCTTTCCAATAACGGCCAGGCCATGCTTCAAAGCTGGTTATTGATGGGACAAAATGTTGTTGAAGGACTCTTTCGCGGTCTCGCACCTCTTGTTTATTTTCAACGGGACTTTATCCTGATACCAGCCTCAGAACTACCGGTCACTGTGGTCATTTCGTCCTATTTCTACGGCCTGAGTTTACTCTTCATTGCCGGATGGGTGCTTTCTTACGGTCTGGCAACATTTGCCAGCGGCAACACTGTTTTTTACATTGTCTTAAGAAAAATCAAAGATAATGAGAATCTCCTGGAGAGAAAAGACAAAGAAGAAGAGGAAGATGAGGAGGACGAAGAACAAAAAGGAAACGAAGATTCCGAAAAGGAACCTGAGGAAATAAAGGATCAGGAACCGGAAAGTGACGAGGGAGCAAAAAAAGAATAGAAAACGATTCATATAAAATGTCACAGGCAGCCGACGGAATGTAACAATTCACCGTCGGCTTTTTTTATGGACTATAATAAATATTTTTCGCCAAAAGACACAAACCGGAGGTATAATATCATTTTGGGAACCATAAAACATTGGGATTCTTCAAAAGGCGACAAAGCAATTCGCGTTCGCAAGGCCTGAGTTTGCCATTTTATTATTTTGGCTCAATTTGTGCTAGAATCAACTTGTATTTCAAATCTGTTTCAAAGAATCTTTCTAAAGCAGCAAACAAGTGTAGCATTATTAAAACCATAACACACTTTTAACAAACAGCACACATTGCAACAAAATGATAATGTGTATCGAAATGAGATAAAAACAGATGGGATGGGAAAATGGCTGAACTATTCGTAAAGTTGAATGACAGAGAAGCGAGCCCTTATTCTTCCGATGAACTGAAAAGACTAGCATCATCAGGGGAATTTAAGGAAAACGATCTGGTTTTTCACGAAGATACTCAGGAGTGGCTTCAGGCCGGAGAAATTGATGAACTGGATAAAATTTTCGAGACGGAAAATCCTGGGACAAGAGAACGAACTGTTTTTGCTATAGGCGGAGGAAAAGGTGGCGTGGGCAAAACCATTCTGACTGCGTCTCTCGGTATTGGCCTGGCATCGCTTGGTAAAAAAGTTATCATCGTCGATGCGGATTTAGGCGGTGCAAATCTTCACACTGCAATGGGCATTTTGGAACCCAGGTATACTTTTTACCAGTTTTACACGTTGCAACGCGACAAACTTTCCGACATTGTTCTCGACACACCTGTCGAAAACTTAAAACTCATCAGCGGTGCGTGCGGCACCCTGGGACTTGCCAACCCACGCTACTCACAAAAACAGCGTTTCATCTCCGAATTACGTCAATTAGATGCCGACTATATTCTGCTGGATTTAGGAGCCGGGGCTTCTTACAATGTAATAGATTTTTTCCTGGCAGCCGACCAGGGAGTTCTGGTGACGACTCCCGAACCCATGGCGATTCAGGAAACTTTTAATTTTGTTAAAATCGCATTGTACAGAAAACTGAGCCGCGAGTTTAGGAACAACCAGGCGGTGTCTTCACTTCTGGAACAGGATTTGATGGCACAACCGGGAAGAATGGCTGCCACGGCTACGGATATGTTGAACGAACTGCAAAAGATGGATAAAAATGCAACAACAAAAATAAAAGCTTTTCTTTCTTCGTTTCGTCCTCGCCTCATTTTGAACATGGTGCACGCACATGACGAAATAAAGGAAGGTGATTCTCTCAAAACCGCAGTCAAAGATTTGTTATCCATAGACATCGATTATATGGGATCAATTGATTACGATAAGAATGTGCGCAAATCAATAAAGTCGTTAAGACCTTTCATTCTTGACAATCCAAAATCAAAAGCATCGCGCAGTCTTACGAAAATGATCACCGCCGGAATTATGAAAAAGAGCGGCTTCCAGGGTTTTAAGCACAAACGAAGGGTAATCCAAAATATTACGGACGAGTCCAAGAACTTTCCCAAGACCAATCTAAAAAAGAGCGAAATTATTTGTTCCGTAAAATGTTTCTATTGGAATGATTGCGAGTATCAGGATGGCGGTTATCCTTGTCCCATTCGCCATCTTGATCCTATCTTTGGACGGTAAAAAAAACTATTTAACTATTCATTAAAAATGATTATAATAAAAAGGTGAGCTTTTGGGTTCACCTTTTTTTATTGCAATTATAAAAGATTTTGCATACTCTTGTATTCAAAAAAACAAGGCATTCTTGGGCTTGAAACTTCATCGTAAACTACATCCTTCACACGCGCTTGCCGGGAGTTTTTTGACCCTGATCCTCTTAGGGACGATTATCCTGCTTTTGCCGTGGAGTTCCAAATCCGGGCACGTTCATTTTCTGGACGCTCTTTTTACAGCCACTTCGGCAACCTGTGTTACCGGCCTGACCGTACTGGATACCGGAACCGACTGGACGCTTCTGGGCAAAATAGTTATACTGGGCTTAATCCAGCTTGGCGGATTAGGAATTATGACTTTTTCGACTTTTTTCGCTTATGTTTTTTCGCGAAAATTATCCATTCGCAATCGAGTGCTGATTGAACGCAGCATAGCCGGCGGCCCCATGTCTCATCTTGGGAAACTCTTATTGATGATCATCGGCGGCACAATAACTATCGAATCAATCGGTGCCGTGATTTTGACTGTGCGTTTTTCTGCCGACTATTCGCTGCAAAAATCAATTTTTCTGGGTATTTTTCATTCGGTTTCCGCCTTTTGTAATGCCGGCTTTTCGCTTTTTTCAACAAGCTTGATGGAATATAAACAAGACCCGATAATTAATATAACAGTGATTTTGCTGATCATTATTGGAGGATTGGGTTTTTGGGTTCTGTTTGATTTGAAAAATTTGTTCAGAAAAAAAAGACGATATTCTGCTCTTAGTTTTCACAGCAAAATTGTACTGACGCAATCTGCAATACTCATTGCTGCCGGGTTTTTTGCTCTGTTTTTCTTTGAATGGAACAATACAATGCACGACCTCTCGCTCCCGGGAAAATTTCTCGCCAGCCTTTTTCAGTCTGTAACAGCGCGCACGGCTGGTTTCAACACAATTGATATTTCAAGTCTGACAAATAGTTCTCTTTTGGTACTTATCATTCTCATGTTGATAGGCGCTTCACCCGGCTCGTGCGGAGGTGGAATTAAAACAACAACATTTACCGTTTTAATGGCAATGAATTTTTCAAGACTTCGGGATCAGCGCCAGGTTCGTCTCTTCAACCGAGGCATTCCGGAATCGATTATTTCAAAATCCCTGGGCATTGCATTCTTTTGGCTGGTTGCCGTCACGACAGCAAGCCTGGTTTTGCTCGTTATCGAACATCCGGCTATTCCAAAAATGCAAGGCCGGGCATTCTTTCTGGATGTTCTTTTTGAATCATTTTCTGCCATGGGAACGGTTGGTTTGAGCATGGGAATCACTCCGCTCCTGTCGGGTTTTGGAAAAATCATTATCATCATTTTGATGTATATCGGCAGAATCGGGCCGGTAACAATGGCGCTGGCTATTGCCGGCAGCAGACCGGCGCGGTACAAATATGCGGAAGAAAATTTTCTTGTAGGATAGTCATCGAGGTATAAAATGAGATCTTTTGCAATTATCGGTTTAAGCAGCTTTGGGCATTATCTGGCCAAGTTCCTTTCGGAAATGGGACACCGGGTCATGGCAATTGACAAAGACCAGGAAAGAATTGAACGCGTTAAACAGTTTGTCGACCGGGCCGTTATTGCCGATGCAACGGACAAAGAAACTCTGTCCAGCCTTGGGCTGGGCGAGCTAGACATCATCGTCGTCAGCCTGGGAGACCAGATTGATGCGAGCATTCTGGTTACCCTGTACCTTCGGGAATTAAAGGTCAGCCAAATAATCGCCAAAGCGTTGACTGAAGATCATGGCAAAGTGCTGGACATCGTCGGCGCAACACGTGTCATTTTCCCGGAACGTGATGAAGCCCACCGTTTGGCAACGACAATGGAAAGTGATTATCTCATCGATACGATCTCCCTGGGAGATGGCATGAGCATCATTGAAATCGCCACGCCGGAAAAATTTGTTGGCAAGAGTTTAGGGGACCTCGATCTTCGGAATAAATACGGCGTTCTCGTCCTGGTCGTTAAAGAGTTGGTGCCGGATAAAGTTGTTATGATCCCAACTGCGACGCAGGTGTTAAAAGACAGCGACATTCTCCTTATTCTCGGCAAGGATGAGGACCTGGGGAAAATTAAAAAAATGAAATAAGTTAGCACACAGGAGTGGTTTCAAATGTTGACTTTATTCTAATCGTCATGTAACAGGAGGAGTAACGATGCCAATGCACGTTATCAGAATTGTAAGAGAATTGTCAGACAGCGGCTCTTCTTCTGGAACGAATGCTCATATCTTTTGCGAAGAGACATCTCAGACAAACCTTGCAACCTGGGAACCGAATACGGATATTTTTGAAAGTGAAGACCAGGTTATCATTCGTATGGAATTAGCTGGAATCGCTCGAAAGGATATCTCTGTAAAATTAAAAAATGGTAAACTTTTAATTTCCGGCATTCGTCGCGAAAACAGGCCGCAAAAACAAGTTTATTTTCACAGGCTGGACATTCATTATGGCCGATTTTTAAAAATCATTTCAATACCGGAATCCATTGAACATAATGATATTGAGGCACATTTTCAGGAAGGCATACTTGAAATCACCATTTCCAAAACAAGCCAGGTCATTGAAATCCCAATTGCCGTAGAAATTAATTTGAGTGAATAATTATTCTATTCCCCCCATGTGCGGGATTAATCCATATTCAGGAGCTATTAAATGAGCGATCAGAATTTTGATTTAATGTTAGATACAGATCAGGAAATCATTACTAAAATACCCAACGAACTGCCCATCCTGCCGCTGCGTGACACGGTTGTTTTTCCCAATATCGTCACGCCCCTGGTTGTGGCCAGAGAAAAATCCGTCAAACTTATTCACGACGCAATTTCCGGCTCCAGACTCATCGGGCTGGTGGCACAAAAAGCTGCGGAACAGGAAGAACCCACAAAGGATGACATTCATAAATTCGGAACGGCAGCAATTATTTTGCGCATGTTGAAATTCCCCGATGGTTCCTTGCGCGTTCTCGTGCAAGGAATTTCCCGAATAAAGATATCATCCGTCGTCGGCGAATCACCATACATGACTGCAAAAGTTCGCACCATTAAAGAAGAATACACAAAATCAACCGAATTGGAGGCGCTTAAAAGAAACATCGCCATTCAATTTCAAAAAGTAGTCGGACAGGTGCCGCAGCTACCGGATGAATTGCAAGTCGTTGTCGTCAATACGGAGCACCCGGGCAAATTAGCTGATTTAGTGGCTTCTAATCTCAGTATTTCAGTTGAAGAAAAACAGAATTTGCTGGAATTGGTGGACATTAAAAAGAGGCTCAAAAAACTCACCGTCCTGGTGAATCGCGAAGTTGAAGTTCTCGACATGGGCACAAAAATTCAGGATAAAGTGCAAACCGAACTGGGAAAGAACCAGCGCGAATACTTTTTGCGGGAGCAGTTACGTGCGATCCAAAAGGAACTTGGCATTGGCGATGACCGCTCCATGGAAATAGAGGAACTGCGTCAAAAAATTAAAGATGCACAGATGTCCGAAGAAGCGGAAAAGGAAGCGAACAGGGAGTTGGACCGTTTAGCCAAAATGCAGCCCGGAGCAGCAGAATATACGGTTTCCCGCACTTACCTCGACTGGATGATTGCCCTGCCGTGGTCAAAATCAACGGAGGACAATCTGGATATCGAGCAGGCACAAAAGGTTCTGGATAAAGATCATTATGACTTGCAAAAAGTTAAAGAAAGAATCATTGAATACCTTGCCGTAAGAAAATTGAAAAACGATACCAAAGGCCCAATCCTTTGTTTTGTCGGCCCTCCGGGGGTTGGCAAAACGTCTTTGGGACGTTCGATTGCACGCTCCATGGGAAGAAAATTCGTACGTATTTCCCTTGGCGGCGTCCATGATGAAGCCGAAATTCGCGGACACCGGAGAACATATATCGGCGCGCTTCCCGGGCGCATTATTCAGGGCATTAAAAACGCCGGCAGCAACAACCCCCTTTTTATGCTCGACGAAGTCGATAAAATCGGTATGGATTTTCGTGGTGATCCTTCTTCTGCGCTGTTAGAAGTTCTCGACCCAGAGCAGAATTTTTCCTTCTCGGATCACTATTTGGATGTGTCTTTTGATCTTTCCAAAGTCATGTTTATTACCACCGCTAATGTTCTGGACACAGTTCCCTACGCTCTTCGAGATCGCATGGAAGTCCTGGAACTTCCCGGTTACATTGAAGAGGAAAAGCTGCAAATCGCATTCAAATATCTCGTTCCGAGGCAAATTTCAGAAAACGGACTTTCACGAAAGTACATCAATTTCACCCGGACAGGAATGAGAAAAATTATCCACGACTATACACGTGAAGCAGGTGTTCGTAATCTCGAACGGCAAATTGCCACTCTTTGCAGAAAAGTTGCCAAAGACGTTGCAGCGGGTTGCGAAGAAAAAAAGATTATCGCGCCGGAAGTTGTTACAGAATTACTTGGGCCGATCAAATTTTATTCTGAGGTGGCCGAACGCACCAGTGAGCCCGGGGTTGCCACCGGTCTGGCCTGGACCCCAACGGGGGGAGACATCTTGTTCATCGAAGCGACACAAATGGCCGGCAATAAGAGTCTCATGTTGACCGGCCAATTGGGAGATGTGATGAAAGAATCCGCACAGGCGGCGCTTTCCTACATTCGTTCCCACGCCAAAGATCTCGGTATTTCACCGTCCTTTTTTAATAAAAAAGATCTGCACATTCATGTTCCGGCCGGTGCGATTCCAAAGGACGGCCCATCTGCCGGAGTGACGATTGCCACAGCCCTGGTCTCTCTCATCAAAGGACGGCCGGTGCGAAATGACCTGGCGATGACCGGCGAAGTCACCTTGCGCGGCAAAGTTTTGCCGGTAGGCGGCATTAAAGAAAAAGTTCTGGCAGCCAGGAGAGCGGGAATTAAAAAAATCATACTTCCCACAAAAAACCAAGGTGACCTGGAAGAAATTCCGGAAAACGCCAAAAAGAATATGCATTTTTTCCCGGTCGATACGTTAAACCAGGTACTTGAAATTGCTATTCGTCAAAGGAAGAGTCCGCGGA
>JAADGR010000319.1 GCA_013152225.1 Calditrichota bacterium | reverse complement strand
GTCGTTCCCGCGATGTCATCATTTTTCTCTTTTCATCATTTATTAACGATTGCAAAGCAAAGTGAAATACCCAAGTTATTTAATCCTATAAAAGAAAAATAGGCATAGAAAAGATTGAATTCAACCAATATTTTTTTCTTGACATTTTAATTAAGCATTTTTTTAAAAAACTTGATGCATTCTTGACAATTCCTTTAAATTCTCATAATAATCCTTTACAAAGTTTAAAATAAAGGCACATATCAATTAAAGCGTCTGTCTTCTCGTTCCCGCGCTCCTCGGATTGTGTGAAAACAGTAAAAACTATGTCCTTGCGAGGAGTGCCGCCTTATCGGCGCGACGAAGCAATCCCTTGAATAACAGATGGTTATGAAATTGCGTCGTTTCTCTCGCAATGATAAAAAGTTTAAGAAATGATGGCTTTCACTCAACCGCTCTTGCATGGAGATGCTTGTTTCGACGTTCTGCGCCGAGTATCGAAAGATGATAATATTAAATTTATATCAGTAAATCATATAATCCTTAACCCAATTAGAGATCGCTTAATGCTTCAAGAATATTCAGACAATAATTTTCGTGAAAAATTAAAAAACATACGCGCCTTTGTGATCGACCTGGATGGAACGACCTATCTTTAGAATACGCCCTTTCTCGAAGGTCTGAAAAAGCGCAACATTAAATTTGTATTTTTAAGTAACAATTCATCCAAGAGCCGGGAACAGCACCGGCAGAAACTTGAATCAATTGGCATCGACGTCGGCACGGATGAAATTCTCAGTTCCGCCGATGCAACGATTGAATATTTGAAAACGCAGAGAGATTCTGAAAATATCTTTCTCCTCGCCACACCGGCTGTGGAGAATAATTTCAAAAAGGCCGGTTTTAAAACCGATTCCCCAAAACCAAATTACATGGTTCTTGCCTACGACCTCACTTTAACTTTTGCCAAACTGGACAAAGCCTGTCGTTTCGTACGCAATGGAGTTCCATTTATCGCCACGCACGAGGACAACAACTGGATGATCGGGCCCAATGATTTTCGCCCGGATGTGGGCGCGCTGGCAGCGGCAATCACTGCCTCGACAAAAATCAGCCCGAAATTTATCGGCAAACCGAACGCAGAAATGGTCAATGCGTTTTTAAAACGCCTGGGCGTTTCCAAAGACGATGTGGCAATTATCGGCGACAGAATGAACGCGGATATCCGCATGGGACAGGATCATCACATTCTGAGCATTCTCGTTCTCAGTGGAAAAACAAAAAGAGAGGACATCGAAAGCTCTCCTTACCGGCCGGGATTTGTGGTGGAAAAAACAGTGGATGTGCTGGAGTATTTGCTTTAAAAATTATCCTATCATCCAGGATGTTCGGAGGAATCGGTTAGAAGACATTTGAAACCACCAACGATTTTATCGTAAAATCACTCTCCCCCACTTTGCTGCTTTTCATAAAAATATTTCCCCAGGATTTTTGCTTGACATTCAATCCGCTTTTAACTATAATTACGTTCGAGAATATTTTCGGGGAATAATTTGAAAAGTACAGACAAGCAACTTTTACCAAAGAAAATAATCAGACAAGACAACTCTTGCCCGTTGGTAGCAAAACCCAAATTATTTTAAGGAGAGTGCAAAATGGATAGCAAAACAAGAAGAGATTTCTTCAAGATTGCAGGCACCGGAATTGCCGGAAGTGCCTTGCTCGGTCTGAATACTCCGGCAATCGCGAAGAGCAAAAGCATTCCTTTCAAAATAGGCATGGCATCTTATACTTTTCGTAAATTCAATCTCGAAGACACACTGGCGATGACCAAACGTCTCGCGATTAAAGAAATCGCATTCAAATCGGTTCATCTTCCATTGGATAGCACGGAAAATGAAATCTTGTCAGTTCTTGCAAGAGTAAAAACAGCAGGGCTCGATCTTTACGGCGGCGGCGTTATTTACATGAAAAACGAAAATGATGTGAATCAGGCGTTTGATTATGCAAAGATGGCGGGAATGCGCATTATCATCGGTGTGCCGGAATATGATCTGTTGCCGCTGGTAGAGAAAAAAGTCAAAGAATACAATATCACAGTTGCCATCCACAATCACGGGCCTAAAGACAAAAGATATCCAACACCAGGAAGCGTTTATGAAAAAGTGAAAAATCTTGACAAACGCATCGGTTTGTGCATGGACATAGGGCATACGATGCGCGCCGGGGTTGATCCCTCTGATGCTGCCAAGAAATACCGCGATCGTTTATATGATATTCATGTCAAGGATGTTACAGCGGCTACCAATGAAGGACAAACCATTATAATTGGGCGTGGCATCATCGACATTCCAAAATTTCTGAGAACTCTTAAAAAGATCAACTACACAGGAAATGCTTCATTGGAATATGAAAATGATGCAAATGATCCACTGCCGGGCGCCGCAGAATCCGTCGGCTACCTCAGAGGTGTGTTGGCTGTAATATAATAGCAAAAGAAAGGAATAAAACCATGTTACGCAATACTGTATTACTTTTATTAGGGCTCGTCGTGGGATTGAGTTCTTTTTCATGTACCAGCCAGAAGGAAAGTAAAATGAAATTCACAGGCGCAAAAGGCGAAGTCAAGTTGATGATTCTGGATCCGGGGCATTTTCATGCCCAATTGGTGCTGGAAAAAATGTATAACCAGGTCTCCCCTGTTGTGAACGTATATGCCCCTGAAGGTCCTGAAGTTGAAGATTATGTGAAAGCCATAAACAATTTCAATACGCGCAGCGAGAACCCGACCTCCTGGCAGCTCAAAGTTTACAAGGGTCCTGATTTTCTTAAAAAAATGATCGAACAAAAGCCCGGCAATGTCATGGTCACTGCCGGCAACAACCGCAAAAAAACAGAATATCTCAAAGCGACCGTCGATGCAAGCATCAATGTTTTGTCCGACAAACCAATGTGCATCAACAAACAAGGATTCGAGCTTCTTAAGGAAACTTTTGCCTCGGCTAAAAAAAACCATGTCCTTCTCTATGATATTATGACAGAGCGTTATTCAATCACAACTGTTTTGCAAAAAGCTTTATCCGAAATTCCTGACGTTTTTGGCGAATTGCAAAAAGGGACACTTGAGAACCCCGCCGTAACCAAAGAAAGCGTACATCACTTTTTTAAATATGTGTCCGGCAGGCCGCTCAAACGCCCGCCGTGGTATTTCGACGTTACCCAGGAGGGCGAGGGATTGGTTGACGTCACCAGCCATCTCGTTGATTTGGTACAGTGGGAATGCTTTCCGGGACAAGCGCTGAACTATCAGACGGACATCCAAATGCTCTCCGCAAAGCACTGGCCGACGATGATTACCAAAGCCCAATTTGCCAAAGTAACACAACTGCCGGATTTCCCTGATTATTTGAAAGCAAAATTAAACGACAAAGGCGTGCTGCCCGTTTTCTCCAACGGCGAGATGGATTATACGGTTAAAGGCGTGCATGCAAAAGTATCGGTTGTGTGGAAATACGAAGCTGAAAAGTTAACCGGTGGAACAGGCGATACGCATTTCTCGATTATACGCGGAACAAAAGCGAACATCATCATTCGCCAGGGTAAGGAACAGGGCTTCATTCCCGAACTTTATGTCACTGCTGCAAAGGGCGCAAATGCAAAGGCGCTGGCCTCAGCTCTGCAAACGGCTATTAAAAACTTGCAAACAAAATATCCGGGTTTGGAATTGGAAAAACAGGGCAAAAAATGGCATGTGATCATTCCTGATAAATACCGCCTCGGCCATGAAGCCCATTTTGCACAGGTAATGCAAAAATACCTGAAATTCCTGGTTGACGGCAAGCTGCCGGATTGGGAAGTTCCCAATATGATCGCAAAGTATTATACGACGACGTCCGCGCTGGAAATGGCGTTGCAGAAATAAAGTGTATCATTTTTAACAAGCCTGCCAGCGAAGTTCCACGGCGGGCTTTTTTTAATTCCTTAAAAATCAATGCTATTCGAAAAAATTTGGAAACCCAGGTTTACTAAACTTCGGAAGTTTAGTAAACCTCAAACGTTTTTTAAATATCGAATATATACCATGATTATTCAGAGTTAAATAAACGGCAAAACAATTAATTTTAAAATTTTGCTGTTGTAAAATAGTATTGCCCAAAATTATTTTGCCTTTTTTTGTAACATTGCCTGAACCCTTACAGTCGGATTTAATAATCAAATGAAAGGTTTTTCAGCTTTATGTTTAAATATGCCGTTTTTTTAATTCTTATTTTGCAGTCTCTCGCCCTGTCTCAAAACTTGCAACTGCATTATGATTTCGGCCAGGGTCGCCATTATTTCACCTCAACGATCGAAATGTTTAAACCGGACGAATACGGTTCTACTTTTTTCTTTGTGGATATGGATTATGACAACCCCGGCAGCAAAAGCATGTCCTTGGGGTACTGGGAATTCGCTCGCTATGTAAATCTTTCTTTTGTCAGGGATTTGTCTGTAACCGTTCAATATAATGACGGCGCCACAATTTGGGGGCCAATTGGTTCTGTTTGGCTCGGAGGTTTCAGCTATCCCATTAACCTCGGTTTTATTACTATAAACACAGATTTTCTTTATGCACATTTCGAGCATGCCCGTTCTCCCGATTACCAGATGACCTTTGTCTGGTTTAAATCATTTTTAAAAGACAAAATACATTTGATGGGATACATGGACATCTGGAGCCGTGATAAAAGCGAGGGCGGCAAAAAACCTGTTTTGCAGGCAGAACCGCAAATTTGGTATGTTTTAAATAATCATCTCCGCGTTGGCAGTGAAATTGAAATCAGCCGCAACTTTTTACCATTTAAGGGATGGAAAGCCATGCCGACGCTTGGACTCAAGTGGGTATTCTAACTGTCGAGGTAGACGATGGAAAGACTGTTTGGTTTTGACAGGAACGAAACAGATTTAAAAACAGAAATCGTTGCCGGATTCACAACATTTTTGGCAATGATGTACATCATTGTTGTTAATCCGGGCATAATCAAAAACGCAGGTTTGCCGTTCAGCGGTGTTCTCACTGCGACGATTCTCGTAAGCGCTTTCAGCAGCATCATGATGGGGATTTATGCCAAAAACCCCATTGTGCTGGCCCCGGGCATGGGTCTCAATGCTTTTTTCACTTACTCTGTTGTTCTTGGAATGGGCATAAAATGGGAGGTTGCCCTGGGCGCGGTGTTTTGGTCCGGCATTATTTTTATTTTGCTTTCCGTTTTTAATATCAGAACATATATCGTGCGCGCCATCCCCAAACAGATTCGCTACGCTGTTGCCGCGGGCATCGGATTGTTCATTTCGCTCATCGGCTTTATGAACGCCAAATTCATCGTCGCAAATCCGGCCACAACAATCAGTTTCGGTAAAATGAACATCGTGACCACTATTTTTATTATTGGACTTTTTGTCACATCCATATTGGTCGTTAAGAGAATTAAAGGCGCACTGATTTTGGGTGTCTTGTTCACCACCATTTTATCAATCCCTGTCGGAAGACTTTTCGGCGATGCCACGCAAATCATGGGCAATCCAACGCTCGTCTCCTGGCGCGGTATCACCTCCCTGCCGGATTTTTCCCTCATTCTGAAAATGGACCTTGTCCATTCGCTCGAATTAAGCCTGTGGCCGGTCATTTTTGCTTTTTTGTTCACAGACATGTTCGACAGTCTTTCGACCTTTGTCGGTGTTGCCGAAGCAGCGGATTTAATTGATGAGAACGGCGAACCGCGCAACATCAAGGAGTCTTTGATAGTCGATGCGGTTTCCACGACCATTTCGGGCCTTTTCGGAACCAGTTCGGGAACCGCTTATATTGAATCTGCCGCAGGAATCGAAGAAGGCGGGCGCTCCGGGCTGACGGCGGTCGTGACAGGCTTGTTGTTTTTACCGTTTATGTTTTTCTCCCCTCTCCTGTCCGTCATTCCGAGCATTGCCACAGCACCGGCTTTAGTGCTGGTCGGAGTGTTTATGATGAAACCTGTTGCCAACATCAATTGGTCAAAATTGGATGATGCCATACCTGCGTTCCTTGCGCTGATACTCATCCCGACAACGTACTCGATAACTCTTGGCATTGTCTGGGCATTTCTGAGCTGGACAGTCATCAAAGTATTAATCGGCAAAGTAAAAGAAATCACTCCCATGCTTGTTATTATTGATGCCTTTGCGATTTTAGCGTTGATTTTGTAATGTTCAAGGCAATGCTTTAGATCAAAAGGATTTCCATCCAATATGGTTTTATGAATTTCCCGGCTGCGTAAACGTAAAGATGAAAATCAGACTTTTGATTATTTTCGGTTGTTCACAAAGTAAATCAATTGCGCAAGTTCATGTTCTATATCAACGTTGCTAATTGTCGTTTCGTCAGTGCTTTTAACGCTCAAAGAAGTAAAGTTTAAAATTCCCTGAATTTTTTCCTGTTTCAATATTTCAATTGTAGCACGTGCGGCCGTTTCCGGTACGGCCACGATCGCAAATTTAATTTTATTTTCAACAACAAATTCATGCAGTTCATTTATCGGAAAAACAGGGATATCAGCCCCGCCGTTCATTTTTGTCGGATCGGAATCGAATCCAGCGATGATTCTTATCCCCTCCTCGCGAAATCCCTTACTGTATTGCATCAGTGCCTGCCCTATCCTGCCCACGCCAACAATGATAATTTTTTCAATTTCGTTTTTTCCGAGAACCTGATTTATTCTGTCAATAATGGACTCGATCTCATACCCGCCCTTTTGGCTGCCAACGATTCCGAAAACCGCAAAATCTTTACGAACCAGGGAAGATGAAATCCCCATTGCATCAGCAATATTGTCGGAAAAAACTTTGACAAATCCCAGGGATTGCAGTTGATACAATAAATTTTTGTAATCGAGCAGTCTTTTTATACGATCCTTGCTTTCCATGCCGTCCCACACGTAACTTCTAATTCATATTAATACAATTTATATGCTACTATTGTAACTTACAGTATGCTTTTTTCTGTAATTTGTCAAGTCTTTTTTTGCTTTCATTGATATTTGCGGCGCATTTATTAACATAGGCAAGAGCAACACATACTTTATGTCCGAATAAAGCGGTTTGGACGTCCATGTTTATTATTCAGACGACATTTAAGAAACATTTTCTTATATTGAAACGTTTAGTTTGATAATTTCTGTCCCCGGACAACGAATCATTCACCTAATCAACAGAAAGGAAAAGCCCATGAAACAATTTCTGATCTTGTCCCTGGCCGTATTTCTTTTAACCAGTGCCGGTTTTTCCAAACAGCCGGTTCTGAAAAAAGCTGTCATCGAACCTGCGGCTGCCGCACCCGGCGATTCCATCAAGATCACCGCAGAATTCTCCGGGAAGCAAAAGGACATCAGGGGTATTACTATCATTGCAAGAGAATATCCCTATGATGGGCCGACAATCCATTTGCAGCCTTGCAAAGATAAAAAGGAAAATATATGGTTTTTCAAAGGTGCAGTGCCCTACGATGCACCAAATGAAATTTTCCATCTCGACATCACAGCCATCGATAAAAAAGGCAAAGAAATTATTAGCAAGGGTTTTGAAAACCAAAGTACCGGTCATACCGGAACGATTAAATTCGAAGTGAAATACTAGAGTAATCGGAAACTGGATGCTGGATTTTAACGATCCGCATCCGGTATCTGCTATCCGATATCCGCCTTTCCCAAGAAATAAAATCAACACTTGCCTTATTACCTCATAGTTCTTACCTTAAAGCCTAATTTTTTAAATCATTCATAAATCCGACCCGAAAAGTATGGAAGCAGTTTTATATATCGGCCTGTCGCAAGCATTTTTTGCCTCATTTGTTATAGCCACTAAAAAGCCCCGGTGTCTGCCTGACAAAATCCTGGCATCCTGGCTTTTTCTCATCGGATTGGAGATGACGATTTCGCTCTGCTTATTGAAAATCGCTCATTTCTTCATTCCCTTCCCCACAAGCATGTTGCTTTTGCTCACTTATGCACCTCTGCTATTTCTCTATGTTAAATCGCTTATCAGGGAAAATACATTACCCGACAGAAAAGATTGGCTTCATTTCCTGCCTTTCATTCTGTTTCTCGCAGCTTATTTTCTTTTTCTATGGGGCGATCCTGTCTTTTTAGTCAACAACTATTTCGCCCATGACGCATCGTTGCCGTTCAGATTGGCCTACAGCATCTATTTGTTTTTATCCGTTATCATTTACAGCGTTCTCGTTCTGTTTCTCATCAGCGAGCATCAAAAAAAGTTAAAGGACGAATTCTCCTACACGTCGCAAACAATTACTCTGAACTGGTTAAAAATCGTTCTTTTTATTTTTGTCATTACATTTTTATCCTTTATCATCACCGGTACTTCTTTTATGTTCCAGGCAACTGATCTCGACCCGCGCTGGTTTTCACGAATCGGATTGACATTATTTGCCTTTGCTGTAAGTTATTTTGGCATCAAACAACCAACCCTTTTCAAATCGAATTGTTTTCCCCGGGTTGAAAAAAAATCCGATCAAAGACAAAAAAACAGGTATGAAAGATCGGGATTGAATGAAGAACTGGCGAAAAACTATAGCGAGCGCTTACAGCATTTTATGAAAGAAGGCAAGCCTTATTTGAACCCGGAATTGACGATCAAAGATGTATCCGATCACTTGAATATTTCCCGACATTACATTACTCAGGTTTTGAATGAAACCATGAAAAAGAATTTTTATACTTTTATCAATGAATATCGTGTGGAAGAAGTCAAAAAACGACTTGTTGATCACCAGTACGATCATTTAACATTTTCGGCCATTGCTTATGAATGTGGATTTAATTCCAAATCTTCGTTTAATTTTATTTTTAAAAAAAGTACGGGAATGACGCCGTCGGAATTCAAGAAAAAAAGGATGGAAAGCAGACAATAAAACCCCCGGGCTCCATCTGCGGTGTGCAAATGAAGCCCATTTTAAAATCTATTCAATCTCTCCGGTCAGTAAATCACCTTTATATTTCTCGCCTGCTACAAAGATTTCGGATTCACCGTCTCCAACAATAATATTAATGCTTCGATCGACAGTTTTTTCAGCATAACCTTTCTTGCCGTCAAAAGTGATTTCTGCATGATAGGTGCCGGTTATTGTTCCGCTCACCTTTTGCGATAGATTGCGGCGGCTTCCCCGAGGACCGGTCAAATCCGTAATCGTCAATTCCAGCGTATGATTATGCGTGCGCGTCATCTTTAATGTTGTCAGCGTATCGGCTGCGGATCGTTTGTATGTCCCGTTCACAGTGATCATGTCCGTATTCGTTCCGGTTGCGATAAAGCTGCCTTCAAGTTCATGCAATTCCTGCGCAAGTCGTTTCGTTTTGTGGCGTCCCTCCCCTTCGGTAATATCGAACTTTATCGTGTACGCCGTATCGGAACCGGTAATGTAAAACTTTTGCGCCTGTCCATCCGCGTTGAGGAACTGGCAGGTATATGTGCGCTTTATTTTGGCGTAATAAACGCCGACCGGGTTTCCACGCTCCCGGGTTAATTCAATAGTCCAAATTCCCGAGACGGAATCGTAGGTCGCTTCCTTTTTATCGAGAAAAGAAGCTTCGCTCGACTTGCCGAGGCCCTGCGGTGCAGTGAGCTCAAACAAATCACCGATTTGATCCGTCAGACCGCCGTCTTCTTCCCCAACCGAACTGGCCACAGATTCAGCCACATCGGCGTTTAGCGCGACGTCCGTTGTCTCCTGCGGCTCGATTGGATTGTCCTTGCTGCATCCGCCAAAAACAAAAAGAGCAAAGGCAAGAGCCGGAATAATCAAATAATTGGATCGTGTTAAAAGCTTGGATTTCATTTTCGTTCTCCTTCAATTGTGAATGGTAGTGTCAAAAGCAACTTGCCCCATGGCTGGCAAGGCGTGTGCCACTCTATCCACGAAAAGCATAGGCAATTGATTATTCTTTCTTTAGCAGACATCTGTTTCCGGTAAACTTTGATATTGCTCACCCTGCATGTACGTGCAGGTACAGTTTGCGTACGTCTATGAGCAAAAATTGGGTTAGAGACAAGATAATTAAGGGTAAAATAATTGAGGACAGAATGATTAAGAAAAAATAAAAACAGCACGAATGAAATGCAGGTGCTCTCTGGATTTTATAATTATAGTCTTTTGGACTTTTTGCTCTTGATTATGCGCTTATACAATTTGCCGGTTGCTTTATCACGCGCTCTTTCCAATCTTTTTTCGGTATCACTTTTTCTAAGAGTTGTACGCCCCAGTTCCCTTTTCAATTTTAAATAACTCAAATACCTGTTTTTATCCAGTTCTCCGCTTTCGAGAGCCTCCCGAACAGCGCAGTCCGGTTCATTTTGGTGGCTGCAATTGCGGAATCGGCAATTGGCTGCAAGTTCTTTAATATCCTGAAATGCTCCCTGAAGATTCTCATCCGTACCCAAAAGTTGCAATTCCCGCATTCCCGGTGTATCAATGATCATTCCCCCACCCGGGGCAAAAACCAGTTCCTTATGGCTGGTCACATGACGGCCACGACTGTCATCGGCGCGAATTTCCCCGGTTTTCATCCGCTCTTCGCCGAGAAGCCCGTTGACAAGCGTAGACTTGCCTACGCCGGATGAACCTAAAAATGTACAGGTTTTCCCTTCGCTCAGATATTTTCTTAAATTATCTATGTTTTTCCCCTGTATTGCGCTTACAATGTAAACATCGACGCCGGGGGCTATGGATTCAACTTGACGGAGTCTCCCGTTCACATCCTCGCACAAATCGGCCTTATTCAAAACGATCACAGGACGCGCGCCGCTGTCCCACGTAAGGGTTAAATATCGTTCCATGCGACGAATGTTAAATTCTTTGTCCAACCCACTGACCAGGAAGACAATATCGACATTTGCAGCAACGACTTGTTCGTTCAGGCTCTCCCCTGCAGCCTTTCGGGAGAACTTTGTTTTTCGCGGCAGCAGTTCCCGGATAATTGTCGTATTTTCCTCCGGGCGATTTTCTATCGCCACCCAATCGCCAACAGTTGGTATCATCCCTTTCAAGCCACCGAGAAATAATTTACCGGCGACTTTTGCCGACAGCCTGCCCGTTTTCGACAGTAGCACGTAACCGCTTCTGTCCTGACGAATAACCCTGGCGGGAAGCATACCTTGCTTACGAAATGGTGCGAAATGCGCTTCAAAAAACGCATCCCACCCCATACTGTGCAAATCCAAACGTTCTCCTTCGCTCTATTATGGCAATGTTCTTATTTGATTAACAGCAACAAAGTGTTTGTTTTTATTTTACAAAATATTACTAAATTATTCGAGAAACACAAGCTCATTCTTTTCGTACAAAAAGGACTTTAACCCAAAAGGAATGATTGGACTATGAGAACACCTGAATGGCTTAACCGCCTCAAACGCAATTACCAGATATTAACCAGTGATCTAAATTTCGCCGCTATTGAAACGCTCATCAAAAGCGATGCGCCATCCATGCTCGAGTTCTATACTCGCGATGCCAAACAGCCCAGGACAAAAAGAAACCGTTTCGTGCGCACATTAAGTTTGTTAAAAAATCTGTTCACTGCTTTTGTAGTCAAATTAACTCCTGCGCGACGGATACTTTATCTGCTTGCACTTTATTTTTTTGTATCCGGCATCTTTAGCGGTCGTCTTTTGCATTATTTCCTCGGATTTCTTTTGTTAAACATTCTCCTCGCATTCGAGCTGGCCAACAAGCTGACGGCGAAAGACGAACTGGAGGTTGCCCGCTCTATCCAACTTGATCTCATGCCCAAAACGGCCCCGCAGCTTCCTCATTTTGATATCGCTTTCTTTTCGGAAACCGCACGAGAAGTCGGCGGTGATTTTTACGACTTTGTGCCGATGGACGGTTCTGAGCAGGCAATGATGATCATTATCGGCGATATTTCCGGTAAGGGAATGGGCGCCGCGCTCCACATGGTTCAGGTTCATACCATAATGAAAAATCTTAGCCGCGAAGGAGAGATCAAAGAACTGCTCATTGAATTCAACAAAAAGCTGGAAAACCTTTTTCCAGCGGAAACTTTTTTAACATCAACTTTTGTTGGAATTGAAAATCATAACAGCATCAAACTTTGTCGCGCCGGGCACCTGCCGTTGCTCTATTACGCATCTAAAGACAAATCGTGCTCCGAAATCACTCCCGCCGGTATCGGTATTGGGCTGGCCGATTCGACAATCTTTGCTTCATCGCTGCAGGAACAATCACTCAGAATTTTTCCCGGCGATATTCTGTTTCTTTACTCGGATGGCCTGAGTGAAACAATGAACAAAGCCAAAGAAGAATTTGGAGAGGACAGGATCAAAACGATCATTGAAAAGACGAGTCTGAAAACAGCTCGGGAAATCAAGGAGGCTATTCTCAAAAGCATCGTCGAATTCCGAGGCCTAACCCCGCCGCACGACGATCTCACGCTCATTGTGATGAAGGCACATTGAAAAGGTGGGAAAGGATGACATGAACACTTGCGTTAATCTTTAGTGACCTTGATTGCCAAAACAAACTTTTCCTAATCAGCCTGATCTCATCACCTGCGCAAGTACATTGCAAATCGGGATAATAACAATAAAAAATTTATCAAAAGACTTTTGAATTTCCGGATAGTCCGTTTGATTGGGATACTCTCGCCAGCGATCCGGTTCCGCACCGTCGCCACCGTTCAAATTAAGCCGCAAATTTCCCTCTCTCACCTGACCTCGTTCATAATTATGCGAATGGCCGTACATGAGCATATCCGCCTTGCTGTATTTGGCAAGCATTGGAATCACCTTATTTTGAATATATGATTCATTCCCATAAGGCCAGACCTCGCTACGACCGGGACGATGTTCGATAGCAAAAATATACATTAAAAATGCTTTCGAATCAATGCGAAATAAAAACAGATAGCACCTTCATTACAAAAGAATAGGTATTTTGTGAGAAATTTATTATTTTTCCTTCCGATTTAAAAAACTTGCCCTTTCCCCCCATTTACCTGTTCCCTGTAAAAAAAGAAGACGTGGAATGGAAAAATTGAAAAGGAAAATTATGAGAATTATCAGAACATTTTTTTTAGCTCTTACGATAAGTCTGGCATTCAATTCTTTTGCTCGCGCCGATGGCAAACTGTTGCGCGGTGAAAAATGGCAGCCATTTTCTGCTAAAAACGCCACGGCTGATTTCTACGTCGCCCCAAATGGCCATGATGCCTGGTCCGGCACTTTAGCCGCTCCGAATGCTGCTGCATCGGACGGACCTTTTGCTACCATTGAACGTGCACAAAAGGCTGTGCGTGAACTGAAGAAACGTGTTTACAAGCCAAAGGATAAGCCGATCGATGATCGTTTCATTGGTTCGCCGCATCGGTTTGGCAGCGGACGCGACATTCTCGTCCTGATCAGAGGGGGCTTTTATCAATTGGAAAAACCTCTGACATTCACACCCGATGACGGCGGTGAACGCATTGAAACCAATTTACCCACAGGCGCTTTCGAGTATCACAAATTAAAGGATCAATATGTGACTTTTGCCGCTTATCCGGGGGAAACCCCGGTCATCTCCGGGGGGCCGCGTTTGACGAATTGGTCCCTTCGCGACGGCGTGTGGAGCACGCACCTTTCCCAAAAGAATTTGGAACGATTGGTAGCGAATGGAAAAATGCAAACGCTTGCCAGAACGCCAAACACAGGTTTTTACACACCTCCCAAAATTTCTCAAAACACGCAAGAATTTTATTTCAACGATAGTGAATTAAAGCAGTGGAAAAACATGCAAGACAATCGGGTCATCATGCTTTTGCGCTGGCACACCGGAGTGAATTCGATTACAAAAATCGATGAACACAAGCACCTCGCTTATTTGCAAAAACCGCAACCGGGCATCACTGTCGTACCGCCGCGCTACTATGTCGAAAATGTTCGCGCCTTGCTCGATGCACCCGGTGAGTGGTTTTTTAATAAAAAAACAGAACAGCTTTTTTTTATTCCTCCAAAAGAAATAGCAAATCCCAACAACGCCAACATCGTTGCACCCCGACTGAGCCGGCTTTTGATCGTCAAGGGTGAACGTGACCATCCGGTGAGGAATTTGCGCTTTTATGGTTTGCATTTTGAAGCGACGGCCCCGGGAAACGACGCGATCTTTTTTGAACATGCTCATGCCTGCGAAGTGTTTGATTCCGAAATTCGCAGCATCGGTGGATTGGCAGTCAGGCTCTCAAAAGGGTGTTATCAAAACCGTATTATGCATAACACCATCGTCAGTGCAGACAAGGGCGCCATTGCCGTTATCGGCGACGCGCACCCGAAAGACTGGACGGATATCATCAGCGAGAACACTATATCCTTCAACACCATCGATGATTGCGGCGGCAGTACTATTTCTGCATCAAATACGCTTTACACCACCATTGCGCACAATGAGATCAGCAACAACCGCGGGCGCTATTCGATTTCTGTCGGCGGATGGAGCAATCTGGAAGAAGCCATCGATTATGGCTATCGCGTGCAATACAATCACATCCACGACGTGCAAAAATATGCCGATGATTCCGGCGCCATCAAAACCGCCGGGCTAACGCATGATTCGTACGTTCGCTATAACCTCATCCACGACGTTAAAGCCGGTTATTATAATGACAACGTCGGATTCTGGTTTGATAACATGTCATCCGGCTGGACCACCGAATATAATATTTATTATGATCTTCAAGAGGGAGAAATGAAACTCTGCGCCGCCAATCTCGTGGACAATCTTTATCGCGACAACTTTATCATCGAGCCGCCAAAAATAAAACCGGAAGACATCATCGATGGTAAACCATCATTCGAGTTTGGTGATTTTAAAATTGCTCAATCAGGAAACAAAGATATCCGCGTTGGCCATGAGGTGACGTTCACTGCCAAAGTTTATAATTCCGGTTCAACAGGAATAGAAAAAGTAGCACTAAACATTGACGGCCGGATTGTGCAATCGCGTTTATTTCCGGTGATTCACAAAAACAACAGGATCATAGAATTCACCCACCAGTTTTCCAAACCCGGGGAACATCGGGTTGCCATAGGAGCTACGCCCTATCGGTTGATTACGGTTGTGGGAACCCAGGTCGCAGCCTTGTATGACAGCCTCCGTCTCTCCGAATCGATTCTTCCTGCTGAGAATAAAATATCCATCAGCGCTGTTGTAAAAAACACAAAAGATGCAGCAAAAACGATAAAAGTTCCTCTTTACCTGAATGATACTATTTATAAAAACCGGACTATCCGCCTGGACGCAAATAAAAGCCGGAGAATACAATTTTCTGTTACCCCCAAAGCCGGAACCTTTTCGATAAAAATCGGACGCAGTGAATCGAAGCAATTGCACGTTTATCCGCATCATCTTTTAGATATGCAAAAAGCAAATCTGAAAACTTTTATTTCCGGGACAGCCCACCCCTGTGAATTTAAAATCGATCAAAAGGGCAATCGCTATCAAATCAGGGTGGGCGGCACGGATTTTTACCATGCCGAAGATTCGTATGGCGCTATTTATATTCCGCAAGTGAAAGGAAATTTTGTTGCAACGGTTAAAGTGAAAAGTTTCGGCCCGAAAACGCACGAATGGTTCCGTGCCGGCATCTTTGTACGCAACGACATCAGCAAAAGCTTTGACACCGGACCGGGCAGCAAGGGTTCGGTTCTGGTTTTCACAACGCCGGGTCGGGCAGGGCTCCAATGGGATGAATTCGCCAGCGGTTGTATGCACAAGGCCACAAGCGAGAATCTGCCGGAAAACACACCCTTTCCGGTCTGGCTCAAGCTGGTACGGCATGGGAACAGTTTTTCCGGCTATGTCAGTCTGGATGGAAAGAACTGGAGCATCGAGCGACACACAAAAGCTGTCCCCGGCATTGCCGACGCCATCGACATTGGTCTCGCCGCCGGGTCGGATAACCAGATTCCATATCAGGTGCAGTTTGAAGACTTTCAAATCGATATCGAAAATGCAAGATAGGAATCTCAGACACAGGATGCCCGTTAGGGCTCAGGTTGTCGGGGATGAAACGACTTGATTTTTAAAGCAGAAATCTTTAAACTATAATTGACAAAGTTTCTTTCGATGATAGCGTCTATTACGATGCTATCATGTATAAATATTGGATCAGAACTGATGAAATTCACTCAAAAAACAAAAAATACAATAAAACAAGAGATTTTACAAAGTTTAAAACCAGAGAAAGAAGTTAAAAAAATTATAGTCTTTGGATCATTTTTAGAGTCCAATAATCCAAACGATATTGATGTAGCGATATTTCAAGATAGTGAAGAATCATACCTTACTTTAGCTATGAAATATCGCAGATTAACAAGGGACATTGCCCGAAGAATACCGATAGATATTATTCCTATTAAACCAGATGCTTTAAATAGTAGTTTCCTTTCCGAGATAGAAGCCGGAGAATTAATATATGAAAGATGAAACGAAGATCTGGTTAGATTATTCAAAAGAGAACCTGAATTCTGCAAAGGTTTTAATGGAGAGTAAACTGTTCAATCCCTGTTTACAAAATGTCCAACAATGTGTGGAGAAATCATTAAAAGCTCTATTGATTGAGAAGTCAATCGCAGAGGATGTTTTTAATTTTGTTAATAAAACACTCATATAAATCAAGTCTGTTAGCGAAGGAATTATAGAAATCAGCCTGGTGGCATCATATATGGATATAGAACAACCTTCTATCCAAGATATCTCCAAATATTATCTCACCCAAGATGAACTGGATTACTATCTCAGTTTGGTGTTGTAAATCAAGATATAATGGCAGAAATTGAGGTACATTTGCGTCAATTTTTAGGTTTATGAAAAACCGAAACATTGAGAAATTCCGACACAGAATGCCCGCAAGAGCTCCGGCTGTCGGGGACACACAAATTATCGTTGTTGAACCGTAGATTCTGAATTGTTGAATAATTTCGACAATCAGAGTCGCTTTCGCGGCATCCGATCTCTGTATCATTACTTTTTTTATCATCGCCACAAACAGGAGTAAATTCATGTCCGCAAACCAAATCAAGCGATCCCCATTTCCCGGCACCTTCTGGGCAGCCAACACGATGGAAATTTTCGAGCGCATGGCGTGGTATGGCTTCTGGGCCGTATCCTCGCTCTATCTCACTGCACCAGTGCGCGAAGGCGGACTCGGTCTGACATCAGAGCAACGGGGGCTCATCCAGGGGATTGTGCCTTTTATTTTGTATCTACTGCCCGTTATAACCGGCGCCCTGGCCGATCGCTATGGCTATCGTAAAACCTTGATTATCGCCTATTCCCTTTTGACCCCGGGATATTTTTTGCTGGGACAATTCAAATCGTTCGAAGGATTTTTTGCCATCTTTTTGTTCGTCGCCATTGGCGCGGCGACATTCAAACCCATCGTTGTCGGCACCATCGCCCGGGTAACAGACAAGACCAATGCTTCCGTTGGATTCGGCATTTTTTACCAGATGGTCAATATCGGCGGTTTTATCGGGCCGATCGTCGCCGGGATCGTTCGTGCTTTGGCGTGGAAATATGTATTCCTAGCTTCCACATTCTGGATTTCACTCAACTTTATTGTCGTCCTGTTTTTTTTCAAAGAACCGACCACCGAAGCAGCTTCCGGCAAAGGCCGTTCCCTGGCAAAAGTTCTGCAGAATTCTCTGCTCGTTTTGAAAAATTGGCGCTTTGTCCTCTTCCTGCTCATCCTCTCCGGTTTCTGGACGGTCTTTAACCAACTCTTTCTCACCCTGCCGGAGTACATCCGCGATTTTGTCAATACGCAGGATATACTGCAAACAGCGGCACATTTTTTCAGCACCCTGGGCATTCACTCATGGGCGCATGCCTTACAAGGCCTGATCACATCCGGAAAGCAGGTCAACCCGGAGTATATCATTAACGTCGATGCCGGCATGATCATCATCTTTCAGGTTTTTGTTTCCTGGGCTATATCGCGCATGAAACCCCTTCACGTTATGATCCTCGGCACGACGTTGCTGTCCATCGGTTTTGCACTAAGCGCCGTGATCCACTCCGGCTGGCCACTCATTTTTTCAATCATGGTTATTGCATTCGGCGAAATGATGGCGTCACCCAAAAGCCAGGAATACACCGGCAGCATTGCACCGCAGGAGCAAAAGGCGCTGTACATGGGATATTATTTCGTTTGCATTGCGCTGGGAAACTTGTTCGGCGGCATCCTCTCCGGCGAATTATACGGACATTTTGCCCGCGATTTGCAACGGCCGGACATTATGTGGATGATATTCGGCGGTTTGGGGATAATCACGGTCGTGGCGTTGATTGCGTATAATAAATTTGTGATTCAGAGACAATAACCTCATTGACTAGGGGATTACTTTATAGCAGTGCAGGTCGTAGATTTTCAGGGTGAATCGTTGCGCTTCCTGCAGGGTATAGCGGAAAGTCGTTTTGGTTTGGAGCAGAGGCCCTTATTCCTTTTGCGCCCGGGATTTCCCAATCCCGGGCGATCAGAACGTTTTTTGTCCGAAGAGACTATTTTCTTTCCAATGCCTCGACCCGTTGTCTTAATTTATCATTTTCAATCTTGAGTTCTTTGATCGCTTCAATCAAAGGAGCGACAAGTTTGTCATAAGCAACGGATTTATAGCCGTCCTTATCTGTAGAAACAGCCTCGGGGAAAACAGCTTCTACTTCCTGTGCAATCAGCCCTATTTGCAGATCGTTTTCCTTTTTCCTGGACCGCCATCGAAAATTAGCACCACGAAGAGAAACGACCTTTTCGAGCGCATTCTCAATTGTTACAATATCCTTTTTTAATCGTACATCGGAAGGTGAAACATTATCCCCACGAATCGTGCCCTCTACATCAAGTGTGTAATAGGGATTCGATTTCCCTATTCCGACCCTGCCGGAGTCTGTGATTACAATCTTTGCATCATAATTATCAGAATCAATTCTGTGTTGAACAACAAGTTTTGAGGCTCCGTCCTGGTTTGTAACGTTGGCAAATATTTTCCAGTCCGCATGATGAGGAGAAGTGCTATAGGCGTTGCCTTTAAAGACCAATGCGTGCGAATTCTTAAATCCATAAGAAACCAATGATGGCGGCTGCAGAATCAGCATCTCGATGGGATCGTAATCCATTTCGCTCTGATTGTTTTTCTGAGCAAAATTACCCATTATGACCGATCCATCGATTTCGTTTATCTTGATAGACTCTCTGTTCCAGCCGGCAGTATGATCAGCCAGCGAAATCGTAATGGGTCTTGCCGTTTGTCCGTTACCGGACTCCATGTGCAAAGAATACATTCCCTGACGATAGGAATGCCACCCTATATCCAGGCGGCTATATGGTCCGCCGCCATTACCTTCACCATAAGCCACAAATTCAGTGGCAGCCGGGAAAGCTGATGGACCCCAAATTTCCGAAGGCGGGCGCAAATCAAGAGCCACACGAATCTTACCTTGATCATGTATACCTATAATGCTGAGCGCCATTTCATCCGCGCCTGAATTCTCACTAATTGCTACAGTCGGAGAAGTAATCTTGCCAAAATAAATACCGGCGCGTGGACCTAAACCAATATTGCCGGCTACTGCTAATTTTCTCGAAGCTGGATTTGCAGTCCCGATGCCTACATTGCCCTTGGAATAATAAATGTTATTTCCCGATAGGTTCCAGATGCTTGATCCGTCGGCAGCAGAGGTCTGCATGGTTCCATCCGGAAACTTGAAGCCGCCAACTGTCGAGTGAATAATGCCGGCCACTTGCAGTTTTTGGCCTGGATTCGTCCTGCCAATGCCGACATTACCGTTGGCTGGAAAAACGTTAGCACTGCCAAAAACTGACCGTGCACTCAAACTATATGCCGAAGAAGTCAGCTCAATCCGCGGGACGAGTTCAGAAGCCTGCCCCACAGTTATTCCAAGCCAATAAGGTCTGTCAAAAGGAAGATTCAAACGGTTAGCGCTTCCCAAAATTACGTTAAAGATGCCATTGTCGACAGGAATCGATGATCGCTCCTCCGACCACAATAAACTTCCACCTGTGGAATCATCATAAATCTTGAAGATGAAATTGCGATTGCCATTCACAGTGTTACCATTGACATCGGTCAAAACGCCCTGATAACTAATAGTCTGAGGAATCTGACCAATTGCAGTTTGCAAGGCTATTATAAGAAATATACCGTTGATCAGGAGTTTTCGTCTCATTTTTTAAGCTCCTTTAGTATGAGTCTTTTGATAATACTTATTTGCTCCAATAGAATATGGCTATAATTTAGAAAAGTCGCAATGAATTTTCGACGCTCTCGAGGTCTGTTTCAGCCCGTTGGAGATTTACATTCCTCATCATTTCCTATCCGGCACGGATGTGCAGGGCGATCTCGTTGGCCTAAAAATGTTCAATCTCGCTACCCGGCACAGGTCTGGCAGCGCAAGAAAACTCTCGCAGGGTTGGATCACCAACACCGACGGCTCATGCCGGAAATGTTCCACCCTTTAAAACGAATCCCATGCTGAAAACAAAAAATATTGCAGTTACAATTTCCCCTTGATTTTATGGTTTTTCTTTGTTATACTTCCTTTTCGTGTTACCAATCTATAAATCGTAACACCCTAATAATAAGAATCGTTGATCTATTAACCTTAAAATCAAAAATAGGAGGACATACAAATTAAAATCGTTTTGATTCTTACTATTTTCTTATGCACGATTATTTCTGTTCATGGAGCTACAATTACGGGAAAAGTTCTTGATCCGAATGGACATCCTGTGGCCTTTACAAACGTGATGGTGGAAAATTCAACCATCGGTTCAATCACCAACAGAGACGGCGAATTCAAATTATCCCATGTACCTGCGGGCAAACAGGTCATCAAGGCTTCCCACATTTCTTTTGTAACTGCCAGGGTCACTGTTGAAACGCCTGCCACGGATGTGGTTATAAAATTCGAGCAGGAAGCCGTCATCAATATGGATCAACTGGTTGTTTCCGCCACTCGCACACCAAAGACGCTCAAAGAAACGCCGCTTCCGGTAACCATCATTCCCCACCAAACGATTGAAGAAATTCAGGCTGTAACGCTGGCCGATGTGATGGAACAGGTTCCCGGCGTCGTGTTGGTGCCCAACGGATTTACTCGCTACAGCGTCACGCTTCACGGGCTTCCCGAAGAGTATTCGTTGTTATTGGTTGATGGTCAGCGAATTTACGGCCGGCACGCCGATGCCAAGGATCTGGCTCATATTCCCGTTGGTATGATTGACCACATCGAACTGGTGAAAGGGCCGTCATCGGTTCTTTACGGCAGCGATGCGGTGTCCGGCGTGATAAACGTGATCACAAAGACCGGGCAGAGCACACCATATTTTGAGTATTCCGGCTCCGGTGGCAATTATAATCGTTATATATCGCGGCTGAACATTGCCGGTAAAACCAGTGCAATCCGTAACTACCTTGCCATGAGTTACAACAGTTCCGATCAAATGGCAAAGGGGTATGGTTTTTCCAACTATAATGTCCGTTATAACGGACGCTTGAATCCGTCGAAAAAGGCTGAAATTCGCATGGGAGGCGGCTATTTCTCCGAGAAAACAGAAGACATGCCGGTGACAAAGGGTCATGAAGAAGGCGGACCCTATTTGACGGATGATGTCTACGATCTCAATGTGGGCTATCACTACCGGAGATCGGATAACAGTTTTTTTAATCTTTCCGCCTATTTGTATAATCAACATCGATGGGACAATCGTCCCGGCAGAGCCGATCGCACCTGGGACAGAAAGCATTATCGTCTGGAAGGGATCGCGCAATTTCAATTAAAGCGGCATGAACTTGTTTTTGGCTTTGAAGGGCGAAGCGAGTATCTGGATCAAACCCAGATAGCCGGCACCAGAGACCAATGGCTCTTTTCTCTGTTTGGCCAGGATACCTGGCGGTTGAGCAAAACCCTGGCGGCTGTCACAGCAGCGCGGGTTGAAAATTACAATAAATGGGGCGTCGTTTTTGTGCCGCGAGTCGGATTGTCCTGGAACACGACCGAGCAGCTCACGATTCGTTTGTCCGGCGGAACATCATTCCGGGCGCCGACCCTGGAAAACATATATGTGGAAACATATTTTCATCCCTGGGGAGGTGGCTTTTGGTCCGGTGGGAATCACGATTTAAAAGCAGAAAAGGGCGTTGGAGCCAATTTCGATATTGAATGGATTCCAACCCCACAGCTTGTGCTGTCAACGGGACTGTTTTATAATAAATTAAAAGACAGAATCGCTTCGGTTGAAACCGGTCGCGAAATGAACGGATCGCCCGTTCGGATGTTGATGAATTCCGAAGAAGCTGTAAGCCATGGCGTCGATGTTCAGTTGAATTGGATCGTAATGTCCGGCTGGAAGTTGGGTGTCAGTTACGGTTACATTCACTCGGAAGATAAAGCCACCGGCAGGCCGTTTTATCTGATGCCTTATAACAAAGCCGGTTTGAATCTGAATTGGAAATCCCGCAAGAGGGGCACCATTTTCGATTTGAGATGTACCTATCTGGGAACGCGACAAACCAAACGGGAAATATTAGAAGAAGCTTATATTTTAGATGCTAACCTGGAACAACGAATCTGGAAAAGCTGGAGTTTCTTCGTGGCGGCGGATAATTTGCTGGATGAAGAGTTATATCCGAGTCATTATATAAACTATGGTCGTTTATACCGCCTTGGCTTTCATTTTAAAAGATGATCGCCCACTTTTCCTGAAAATGGGATGTCCGTAACACACCATCACGATGACCAGTAAAATTTTAATTATTGAAAAAAGTGAAAGGAAGCTGTCGTGAAAAAAATGTCCTTAATGTTAGCTATTTATTTTATGACGATTAATTTAGCCATGGCTCATCATCAAATCGCCTATCTGGCTCCTGCCGATAAAGGTATGGTGGCGTTTTTAAGCTCGGGCCATCATCTGCCCATGGGAGAAAATTTTTCCGGACTGGCAAGCTATGAGGAGACCGCGATCATCACGCCCAGCGGCAAAAAGTACGAGTTGACGCATGCGACCAATATGGGACTTTTCGGTTTCTCGTACGCGCCTTTAACGGAAAAAGGACTGTACATTTTTAATATTGCTGCCGAACATTATGGAACGAAAACAACCCAGGGCTATTTCCGGGGTCCGAAAAAAGAAGCTCTAAAAGCGGGTCGAAAAGTGATCGAAGCCAAACATACATTTCGCTATAGCAAAAGCTATCGCTGGAATGGCGATGGTCCGGCTCCGAAATTGAGCGTCGGTCACGATATTGAAATGGTTCCGGATAACATGCCAAAGGTTTTAAAGAAAGGTGATAAATTAGCGATCACCCTTTTATTTAAAGGCAAGCCGGCTGCGGACATGATCATCGGTGCCACGGCAATGAAAAAAAACTGCGGCAATATCGCTCATCCCGATGAGAAGGATAAATTCATGCAGACGGTGATCACCGATAAAAACGGCAGGGCGGAACTGGAGATGGTCGAATCCGGTTGGGTAATTTTTGTGGCGGAAAAATTAATTGAAAATCCGGAACCCGATGTAGACAAGTTGTACTATTCAACTGTACTCACCATCTGGGTTGAAAAGTAAAGGAGGCGTGGATGAAGAAATCATTATATTTTTTGACGCTTTGTTTTTTCTGTGTAACCGGTCTCGCTATGGCGCATGGTGTTGTCCATGAAGTTTCCACGGACTCATCAATCATCATCAAAGTCGAGTATGAAGAAGGAGGCGCCATGAGCTACGCCGATGTGTTTGTCTACTCGCCCGATGACGAAAAGGTGGAATATCAGAACGGACGCACCGATAAAAACGGCGTCTTTGCTTTTGTTCCCGATAAACCGGGCGTCTGGAAAGTAAAGGTCGATGACGGCATGGGACATGGTTTGGTGACGAAAGTGACTGTAAAAAATGGAATGGCAGTTAACATTTCACATAACAGCCATTCCCAGAAAGATAATATAATAGCCGCTCTGGGAATTATTATCGGCGTCATCGGATTCTTATTTTATTGGAAAGCAAAGAACAAAAAATAAACGGTCGCTTATGCATTTATCAGACGGAATTCTGGATGGGAGTGTCTGTTTAGCCGGCTACGCTGTGTCGGCTATCATGATTGCCTATACAGCTAGAAAAATCTCCAACGAAGATGTTCCGAAAATATCCGTGGTCACCGCAGCATTTTTCGTCGCATCATTGATCCACGTAAAGCTCGGCCCGTCAAGCGTCCACTTGGTGTTGAATGGCTTGGTAGGAATTTTGTTGGGGTTGGCTGCTATTCCTTCCATCTTTATCGGACTTTTACTCCAGGCGGTCGTTTTCGGCCATGGTGGGATTACGACGCTGGGCGTTAATACCATCACTATGGGGGTACCTGCTCTATTGTCCTGTTTCATTTTCAGGATAAAGAAGAGATATCCCCAAAAATCCATGGTACTCTTTTTAAGCTTTATCTGCGGCGCTGTGTCAATTGTTGGGGCGGCGCTGCTGACGGCTGCTTTTTTAATGTCGGCGGGAAAAGAGTTTTTCACCATCGCCAAAATTGTGTTGCTTGCCAACATTCCGATCATGCTGATCGAAGCAATAATAACGCTGCTTGTTGTCAGCTTTTTGTTAAAAGTGAAACCGCAATTATTGGATTGACATGCACATAGAATTAGATCGATATGCTCGCTTGAAATCTCCCATCCATAGTTGGGACCCCCGGTTCAAAATAATCTCCCTGTCGGCGTTAATTTTTGCATTTTCATTTACAAAGCAACTCACCCTGTTGCCGTTTATTTTTGTCATATCGATCATCGTTCTATTGCTATCGCGATTGCCATTGTTGTACATCTTTAAACGATTGAAATATATCGCTCTCTTCATGGTGCCCATGGTCATCCTGTTGAGCACCACTTCCGGGGGAAAAGTGCTTTTTTCTTTAAAATTCATTCCCGTGTACGCACAGGGTCTTAGCATGAGTTTGTTGGTGGTTGTAAGGACGTTTGCCATTCTCATCGTCTTTTTCGTCATGCTGGAGACGACTCCTTTTAACCGAACGATCAAGGCGCTGCATGCTATAAAAATGCCGGAAAAGCTCGTCAGCATCTTGTTTTTTACTTATCGATATATCTATGTTTATCTGGAAGAATTAAGAAAGATGAGAATTGCTTTGAAATTGCGGGGTTATAAAAACGCCCTGAATTACCATAGCCTGAAGACGAACGGAGGACTAGTCGCCAGTTTGTTGTTGCGAAGTTTTGAGCAGGCGGAACGCATTTGTTCGGCAATGACCCTGCGCGGCTATACGGGCAAATTTTTTATTCGCGGACAATTCCGCTCCGGTTGGCGGGATTATGTGAAAGAGTTGGCAGTGGCGCTCGTCATCATCATCCTTTTAAAAACAACTTGTTCATTATGAAAAATGTGATCAGTCTGACATCGGTTGATTTTTCTTATCAGGACAAGCCCGATGTGTTAAAAAATATTTCCTTCGATGTGTCCGGAGGAAAAAGTGTGGGAATAATCGGCCCCAATGGCGCCGGCAAGACAACGTTGTTTTTGTTGTTGTGCGGCATACTCAAACCGACTGCCGGACGCACCCGAATTATGGGTGAAGACGTGGTCTATAAAGGGTTTAACCCTGCCGTCGGCTATATCTTCCAGAATCCCGATGACCAGCTATTTTCTCCAATGGTCCGGGACGATGTGGCATTCGGTCCCATCAACATGGCGCTCTCTCAACAGGAGATTGATGCGCGAGTTGAAAAAGCACTGAATATTTCCGGTTGTAAGGCATTAGCGCAGCGTCCCTCACATCATCTTTCCGGCGGGGAAAAAAGAATGGTCGCTATTGCCAGCGTGCTCGCCATGGAGCCGGAGATTATGATTTATGATGAACCCACGGCAAGCCTGGATATGCGCGCCCGGAGAAAGGTGATCAATTTGATAAAAAGCGAACATAAAACGAACCTCATTGCTTCCCATGATATGGAGTTTATTCTGGAAACCTGCCAGCGGGTGATTATCATTAATTCCGGCAAAATCGTTGCCCGGGGAGAAGCTGCCTTAATCATGCACGATAAAGAGCTGATGGAGAATAGTGGTCTGGAAGTGCCTTATTCGTTGAGGGGGTGAAAAGTAGTAGATTTTTTGTTTTATGCTCGAATTCGATCAAAAATACGTTGAGTTTTTCATTAACATATCGTATTTTTTTAAGACTTGCCATTTGTTCAAACCCGATGTAATTCGAAAACAATTTGTCCACCAGGAAAAAATCAGAGAGAATAACATGTGCAAAAATCTTTTAAAACGAACGGTCTGTTTTCTTTTCATTCTGTCCACAATCGCTCTTGCCGCGCAAATTCCGGATGTGCCTTTTCGGCAGGAATACCATGTTCCTCACGCTATTGGCGATAATAGTAAAGCAAACGACGTCCGAGCCATTGCGGTGGATCAGCAGGATAACGTTTGGGCGGCAACCGGCAACGGCGTTTATCTGTTACCGGCAGGTCAAAATCAGTGGATCGAATTGATGAATAAAAGCGATCTCGGCCCGGCCTTTGCCGTGACTGTTGACCAGGCGGGAACAGTCTGGGCAGGATGCTGGAATGGTCTCTATCGTTCGGACGGGTTCAAGCTCGTTAAGGCCAACGAAGTGAAACAACCCATTGGCGCTATCGGTGTTGTGGACGAAAAGCTCATTGCTATGGGGCCGGATGGTGTCCGGATTCTCGCTGATGGTAAATGGCAAAAGCGGGAAATACGCTGCGCCAGAACGGTTCGTAATATTCTTTCGGATAGAAAGGGCGGCTACTGGATGGCCACCAGTATGGGCCTGTACCATCAAACGCAATCCGGTATGCAATTGCTACAATCGGCTGATGAGTTACTGAGCGCTGATGTTTACGATGCAGCATACAATGTTGATGACTATTTGTGGATTGGTGGTCTGGGCGGCATTACGGTTTATCGCAATGGCAGGCGGATCAAAGACATAACACCGGAACAGGGCCTGCCGGGTATTTACATCCATTCGGTAACGCGCGGGCCGGATGGCCGGATGTGGGTCGGCACGGACAGAGGCGTGGCGCGTTTCGACGGTGCATCCTGGTCGCTACGCCACAGCCGGCGCTGGCTTTTGGACGACGA